>JASHVB010000101.1 GCA_030039695.1 Acetobacteraceae bacterium | reverse complement strand
ATCGAATAGGCGTTACCCGACTGCCGGCGCATTTTTGGCGCATCAATAAGATCTGGCGGGGCGTACGATCGGAAACGCCCTGGGTGGATCGGCCGCCGTCCGAGATCATTCGCCAGCGCGTGCGGCTGACGGTGCAGCCGTTCGATGATCCGCCGGCGGAACACCAAGTGCGAACGATCATCGAGGAGATCGGTTGCGACGAGATGCTGCGAGTTTCCACCGACTACCCGCACTGGGACCAGGACGATCCCCGCTTTGCGATCAAGGTCGCGCTGCCCGAAGACTGGCGGTGCAAGCTATATCACGAGAACGCTCGCGCCCTGTACGGTCTCGATTGATCATGAGTCGCCACATCGTCGCCAAGGTGGACGAAATCGAGCCTGGCACGTGCAAGATCGTAACGGTGAAGGGGCGCAAGATTGGCGTCTTCCACGTCAATGGCGAGTTGTTCGCTCTGATCAATCACTGTCCCCATCAAGGTGCACAGCTTTGTCGAGGCGCGCTGCTCAGCAAGCTGGAGTCATCGTGGCCCGCTGAGAACCGGCTGACGCGTCAGGGCGAGATGTTGCGCCGCCCATGGCATTGCTGGGAATTCGATATCCGCACCGGCCAGTCATGGTGCGATCCTGACAGCGTGCAGGCGCGCACCTATGCGGTCGAAGTGGAACCCGGTGCAACCTTGGCCAAGGGTCCGTTCGAGGCAGAGACGGTCCCGGTCAACGTGGGGCGGAACTACGTCGTGATCAGCGTTTGACGCGAACAGGCCCCGACGATGCGCGTTCGACGATCTCGACTTCGCAATCGCGCGCGATATCGATTGTCCTGCCTTCGATTGCCGCGATCAGATAGGCTGCCGCGCGGCGACCGACCTCGTCACTGCGGACACGTAGCGTGGTGATCGGAACACACAGCTCCTGCATGATCTCAATGTCGTCGTAGCCGACGACCGAGATCTCGTCTGGCAGCTTGATGTGGTTGTCCAATGCCTCCAGCACCGCCCCCACGGCGAGATAGGCATTGCCGCAGATAACCGCGGTTGGGCGGGGATGGTTTGCGAGAATAGCAGCCATCAACTGCCTGCCCTCGGCTATGGTCCACCGGCCCTCCTGCAGATGCTGCGGCCGGATGCCAAGCCCTTCCTCGGCAAGGGCATCCTTGATCCCCTCCAATCGCGCTGTCGCGCGATCATTGTTCTGTATGGATTGGGCGACCACGCCGAATCTGCGATGACCCTGCGCCAGGAGATGCTTCGTGAGATCGAACATCGCCTTTCGATTGTCCGGTCCGATGCAGTTGTCAGGTCCGCTGGGAAGGAAATTGAACGTATTCACGTACGGCACCTTGCGCCGCTCCAGCAGCTCTGTCAGATCGGGCAGGTGGATGTTTCCCACCAGCGCAATGGCATCCACACCGCGCTCAACGAATTGCCGAACCAGCCGTTGCTCCTGCTCCAGGTCGTACTGGGAACACGCCAGCAGCAGCGTGTAGCCATTGGCTGTCAATTCGTCCTGCAGTGCCTCCGCGGCCCGGGCAAAGTCGCCATGCGACAGGGTCGGAAACACTGCGCCGATCGCACCGCTGCGTCGAGTTGTCAGGGCGCGCGCCGCGCCATGTGGTACCCAGCCCAACTCCCGAACCACCGCGGCAACGCGATCGCGCAGTTCCGGCGACACGAGCTCCGGCGTATTCACGGCGCGGGATACTGTCGCCGTCGAAACACCGGCGGCCTCGGCAACTTGCCTTACCCCGACCGCGGGGGGGATTTGCCTCATGGTGGTCCTCTCATCTCGTGCTTGCTCAGGCCGAATTGCAATTGGTATAGCCCGCGCCGGAAGGTGGATGCGGCACCGGCGTCCACGACCGCTTCGTCCGCCCCGGCATTCATACGCGCCGCCTGGATTGACGCGGCATCGACGGCTTCGATCAGCGCGATCCAGTCCGCGATCTCGTCTGGCTGAGATCGCAGTGATTTTTCGGCCGTCGCGCCGCTGCTGTCGTCTGCGCGGCCGCGGAGCAAGTGAACAGCAACGATTCCGGGTGCCGAGTTGAGTGGGCGCAGGAATCCTTGTTCCAGCCGCTGGGCGAAGTTGTCACCGCCGCCTGGCTGGAGTCGGATTGTCTCGATAACTCCGCCCTCGCCGTCGCCAAGGCTCAGGACGATATCGCAGACAGTGCGGCTGGTATCACGAAAGTTTGCCACGACCTCCCGTGTCCAGGCACTGGGCGCATTCAGGCGCGCCACGTACTCCGGCGAGGTCAGTACCGCTGACGATGCCGTTTCATAGAAATTGAAATACTTCGGGTCGCCGTCGATGGCAGCGTAGCGGCGGCCACGCAGAAACCCGGTCACGCCAACACGCTCAGGGATATGCTCGCGCACATGCCAGGTGACGAACGCAGCCTCCGCTTCCGGTGTTATGCCATTCCAGATCGCGAGGACGCCGGTACCCAGAAGCGGCATGATCAGCCTCGTGCACTGGAAAGCTTTTTGGCCCACCGCATGATATGCTGCCCGACTGCCACCGTCTCCTTGTGCTGGTTCATTGCCTTTACATCGGCCACGCTGCGTCCGCCCACCTTATCGACCTCCGTGACGGTATAATGCACCGTGACGGTGTCGCCGAGCAGTACTGGCTTGAGAAAGCGGATCTTGTCGTAGCCAGCGGATACGGGGAAATCACTCAGGCCGTCGCGGCGGATGACGTGTGCGATGCTGATGGTCGACACCGTTGACATGAAGCCCACAATCAGCGCCCCGTGTGCGATTCGGCCGCCCAAACTGGACCGTTCCTTCATGTACTGATCATTGACATGGGTATCGCTAAAATCGCCGGTGATGCCCGCGAACAGCGTGACGTCCGTCTCACCGACGGTCTTCGCGAACGTGTAGTGCTGACCGACTTCGACGAAATCCAGGCCAGATTGCATTGTGGGTCTCCTACTCAAGCGACCGGGTGCGTCTGGTGCCAACGCGGAGAAACTCGAGCATTGTTTCCACCTGCGCCTCCACCATTGCGGCACCGGCGATGACCGGGCAGCCCTGTCGTCTCGCGTAATTGAGCAAGGGCGTGCCATCCAGTTTCATCACGATATCCACCACCGTCGTCGCGGATGTGAGATCCAGCAGCGGAACCGGCAGTGCGTCGCTCGCCGCAAGGCCCACCGACGTTGCATTGATCAGAATCTCAGCGCCGTCCAGTTCGGGCCCGGCAGCGGTAACCTCAGCGGTCGGCACGGCTGCGCGCAAGTTCGCCGCAAGTACAGCCGCCTTTGCGGCATCGAGGTCATGGATGGAGATGCGGCTAGCCCCCGCATCCGCCAATGCGAAAGCGATCGCTCGTCCTGCGCCGCCGGCTCCGAGCAACTTCACCGATCGCCCGTGCGCGTCGCGGCGCGCGTCAGCGAGCGCACGCACCAGGCCGACGCCGTCGAACATATCAGCGGTCCAGCGCCCATCGGCTTCGCGTCGCAACGCGTTTGCGGCACCGACCTGCGCCGCTTGGCGTGAAACAGTCGTGGCGAATGCCAGGGCGCGTTCCTTGAACGGGTAGGTGATGACGATCCCGTCGAGATTTCGTGTTGCCATCAAGCCAAGCATCACCTGCTCGAACGCAGCCGCAGGGGCGTGCCACGGGATCATGCGCTGATTGCAGCCTCGCTCAAGCAGGCGCGCGTTGAATGCAACCGGAGAACGCACCTGGGCGATCGGATCACCGACGATGACCAGGAATCTTGTGCTCCCGTCGATCCGATCCGCCTTATCCACCACCCGGTGCCTGCGCATGTGTACACGGTTACATTGGTCGGGCAATCGGCTTTTGTCAATCTATCGTGCACGCGGCCCTTCGTTGACAATGGCAGTCTCTGATCGCTATGTATCCGGTTACAAGGCAGCTTCAGTAAAGCAAAAGAATGACCGCGATGCGCGAAATTTCGGCCGAGCAAGCGGCCGCTCTTCTCCAAAGCGGCGATCACGTGCTGGTCAGCGGTTCGGGCGGCGGACATGCCGTGCTGGAGAAGGTGCTGGAAGCGATCGAAAGTCGATTCCTTTCCGACGGCCACCCCCGCGATCTTTGTTTGATCCATGCGGTCGGCATTGGCGATCGGGCCAGCAAGGGTGCGGCGCGTTTCGCGCATCCCGGCATGCTCCGGCGCAGCATCACCGGCGCGCTGATCGACTCGCCGCCGCTGATCGGTCTTGCGTTGGAGGACAAGATAGAATCCTACACTATCCCACAGGGCGTGATCGCGCAGATCATGCGTGACATGGCGGCGGGTCGGCCCGGGCTGATAACCCGCACCGGATTGCACACATTTGTTGATCCACGCCATGGCGGTGCTCGCCAGAGTCCGAGTGCGCGTGACGAACTTGTCGAACTGATTGAAATCGATGGGCAGGAGTGGCTGCGGTTCAAGCCACTGCCGCTCGATGTCGTCATCCTGCGCGGCACGACCGCCGATGAGGACGGCAATATCACCATGGAGCATGAGGCGGTGCCGGGCGAGATGCTGTCCTGCGCGCAGGCTGCGCGTCGCCAAGGCGCGGCCGTCATCGTACAGGTCAAGCGAATGGCCAGGCGCGGCACGCTCTCCTCGCGACTGGTCAAGATACCCGGCATCCTGGTGGACTTCGTCGTTGTTGATCCGGAGCAACGGCAGACCTACCACACCGTCTACAGCCCGAGTTACGCCGGTGAATTGCGAGTACCGACCGACGGACTGCGTCGCCTGCCATTCGATCAGCGCAAGATCATCGCGCGCCGGGCTGCGATGGAACTGGTGCCGGGTGCCATTTGCAATCTCGGGGCCGGGATCAGCACCGGCATCTCCGCCGTCGCCGCCGAGGAAGATGTTCTCGATCTGATTGTGCTCACCAATGAGCAGGGCTTCATCGGCGGGGCACCACTCACCGGCCCCGACTCTGGCGCGGCGCAGAATTACGACGCTATGGTGGATCAGCCCTATCAGTTCGATTTCTATGACGGCGGCGGTCTTGATATCGCGTTTCTCTCGGCCGCGGAGGTTGATCCGGCCGGCAACGTCAACATCAGCCGCTTCGGCTCGACGATCGTCGGCATTGGCGGCTTCATCAATATCAGCCAGAACGCGCGCAAGGTCGTGTTCAGCGGCACCCTGACCGCGGGCGGCCTGCAGGTGGCATGTGAGAACTGCAGGTTGCGGATCGTCACCGAAGGACGGCATCGCAAATTCGTCGGTGCAATCGAGCAAATCTGCTACCATGCCGGGTTCGCGGAGAGCGAGGGTCGCACCGCATTGTTCGTAACCGAGCGTTGCGTTCTGCGTGCCGCGCGAGGGACGTTGGAGCTGATCGAGATCGCACCGGGCATCGATATTGAGCACGACATCCTGGCGCACATGGCTTTTCGGCCGGTCGTCACCAACGCAATTCAGCCGATGGATGCGCGGCTATTCTCACCAGAGCCGATGGGATTGCGTGCCGACTTCGCAAAGCTGCCTCGCGCGGCGCGCGCGCCACGGCGGCAGGTCGCATAGCATTGTCACACAAGATCGATCGCGTCGATCGCCCATGAGCCCCCGCTGCGGCCGCTTGTGGCGGCCAAAGCGCAGTGGCACGCGACACATGTCCGTCGTTCCGTCTGTCTCAGTCTCATCGTACTGTTTCTTGTCTGACTGGAAGGCTTCGCAATTCGTTGTCGGTAGTGTTTGTACGACCTCTCCACTGGCGTGGCGGCAGCGGGCTCTGCACGCTGTGCAGCCAGCCGTCCGATCGGTGTTCCGGCGCGATGTCATCAAATTCTCGAATTTCGTACAGCCTGGCAGTGGTGGTATGATGCGACAAACGCAACGCTACCCTTCCTGCAGGAGCGCCTCGATCCGCATCGCCGCGTCGCGGCCGAGCAGTGAATGGTCCCACAGCGCGTCGGAAATCTGCGTATAGACTCGCACCGCATCATCCCCGTTGGTGATCGAAGCTATGCCGACGCGCAGGTTCGGCTCGCCACCCAGTCGGAATGGGCTTGAGAGCACCACCGGCCGCGCCTCGTAGAATAGGAGCTGGAAGCCCGTTGTAGGCAGCTGTTGCTCGACCACGCCGATCTGAACGCCCATCGGCGGTCTGCGGATCAACGCCAGCAGATGCTCCACCTCCCGCCGGGCGAAGGCACGCTGCGCCGCAAGCAGAGCGCGCGCCGGCTTGGTGCGGGCGGAGACCAGGCCAGTGGAGAGAAATGCCGCAATCTCGTGCACCGAAACGATATTGACGATGCCCGGCTGCGTCCGCCGGTAAGACTCCTTGCGAGCGCGCAAAACCTCGGTCAGCGCATGTCCGCGGTCGTCGGCCGTGCCGCCGTCCGACTCCTGCGCGATCACTGTGTCGAGCATGCGATCGTATTCGTCCGACGTGAGCAGGTAGGCGAGCGGGCCGAACACCACCACCATGCGCCGCGCTTGCGCTTCGAGCTGGCGTTGGCGTTCGAAGAACGACAGCGAATTGGCGATATGCTCGATGCCCACACCCAGCAGGGCCG
>JASHVB010000100.1 GCA_030039695.1 Acetobacteraceae bacterium | reverse complement strand
CGGATGGCCCTGGCATGACGGATGCCTGGACCCGCAAGTATATCTTCCCCGGCGGCTACGTACCCGCGCTGTCCGAGGTGCTGCCGCGGGTCGAGAAAGCCGGTCTATGGGTCACCGATATCGAACTTCTTCGCCTGCACTATGCGGAAACGCTACGCCTATGGCGGGAGCGGTTCCTCGCCAACATCGAGCATGTCCGGTCTATCTATGACGAGCGATTCTGCCGTATGTGGGAATTCTTCCTGGCAGGGAGCGAGATGGCGTTCCGCTACGACAACCTGATGGTATTCCAGATGCAGCTTGCGAAGCGGATCGACGCGGTTCCGCTGACCCGCGATTATGTGATCGCAGCGGAATCGACGATGCGCATAGTGAACGCGCTACCGGTGCGGACGGTGCCCTAAGTCGCTTTGGCGGCAGCTCCTTTCCCGCATCTTGGGCCCCGCCGAATCATTGCAAGAACCTCAACGATAGCGATGTACGAGAGAGACCAATGTGCGTCGCTAGTGCAGCACGGCGGCCATCGTGGCTCGCTCCAAAATGCGGGCGGCCTTGTACCGCAATGCATCGCCAAAGCCGTGCGGCAGGACTCCCATTGCAATGTCGAGCCTCACCCGATCCAGCACCGCCTGCACTGTGTCGAAGCGTGTCCCAGCGGCATCGTTGAAGTGGTTCAAGCGGTAGTAGCGGATGCCCGTCACCTCCCGCACAGCACGCAGTATGGGCTGATACAGCACCAAGTGTGCCCGGGCATCGTATAGAGCGGCGACCAGGCATCGCGAGCCATTCGGACCGTGCAGCCGGTCCTTACACCAATTCTGCTTCTCACTGAGCATGTCGGATACGATGGCAAGCTTGTGCAGCAGGTACGTCTGACGTCGATCGGGGAGCGCATCGAACGGCATGAGCAAATCCTCTCTGGCGGCTTGCCGACGGGCGTGCACCATTTCGGGTTTCGGCCGCGCCCGTGGCGCCTGAGTCAGGTAACTTCATAGGCTCTGACCGTGCTGGTGCCGGCAGGGGAGCCGGTAACCAGCAGCGGTCAGACCAGTCTACGCCCAGTTCTCTTCCCAATGACCTCCCTTAGGCCGCGGCAGACCTTCGCCGCGAACGGCGGCATCCGACTTTTGTCTGGGCAACAAAAAACCCACCATCTGGCTTGGTGGGTCGTTCAGACCTCCCACCGCGGTTATGTCCACGCAGTAGGAGTCATCAACCGAATACCGGTTCTCAATGGGAGACTCCATTCCCGCTTTGTAAGTTAGCGCATCGGCAGCAGAATCGCAAGAGCTCAATGCCTTCATTTTCAAGTCTGGCGGCGGCATGCTACGGATTACTCCGGTGTTGCATCCGCTTCACCACGATGAAAATGGGCACCGCTGCCAAGGCGCTCACCACACAAAATGCCACCGTCGCGATTAGCGAAACGTCATACAGCACGCCGATCACTGCGCTACCGAGAAACCACGCAAAGCCGTATCCCGCGGTAAACAACCCGAAGGCGGAAGCGCGACGCTCTATGGGTACCATAGTCGACACCGCGGCCGGGATCATTGATTCATGCACCCCCATGCCGAGCCCCCAAACGGCCGCCCCAACCAATGCGGGCCAGAACCCGCCAAAGAACACCAGCGGCGCAAAAGCAGCCGTCACGATCGTCAGCACGATTAGCGCCGCGAACCCCCAGCGGTCGAACAATCGTCCGAGTACCAGTGAGCCAGTGCCGCTGACAGCCATGGCGATCGAGTAAAAGATCGCAACCCAGTCTCGTGGTACGGCGTCGGTCTGCTGAAAATGATAGGCAATGAGCGGGTAGTCGGCGAACCCGGCAGCCACCAGCGTCGCTCCTGCCAGGTAGATCCAGTAGATGCGCGGCAGGCCGTAACTCTCAATCGGCCGTGCGCCGGGCTCCATGTCCTGCGGTCGCGGATAGAGCAAGCGCGCGGTCAGGACCAGGCTAAGATTGATCACCGCCGGCACAAGCAGCACCGCGAACGCCTGATGATAGCTTCCTCGATGCGCCAGAATGACGGCGACCAGCAACGGCCCGCACATGGCACCGAACTGGTCCAGCGCCTCGTGCAGACCGAAGACCAAACCATAGCCGCCAACTTGCTTGCCTGCGTGCGACAGCATCACGTCCCGTGGCGGATTGCGGATGGCCTTGCCGACGCGCTCGAGGATGATCAGTGCCGCCGCAGCGGGCCAGTTGTCCGCAAGTGCCAGCGCCGGTACCGACAGCATCTGCACAACGTAGCCGCAGATGGTGATCGGCCAGTATTGGCCGCTGGTGTCCGCCCAGTGGCCTGACACCAGCCGAAGGCCATATCCAAGCAACTCGCCGAAGCCAACGACAATCCCCACAACCGTGCCGGTGGCGCCGAGCGTTCCCAGGAACGGACCGATAATGCTGCGCGAGCCTTCGTAGGTGAAATCAGCAAAAAAGCTCAGGATGCCGATCGTGAGCACAAAGCGAACGGCGATCCGCCGCATACCGCTGCGCGCGGGCCCTGACGATCGGTTCATCCCAGGTGTCGCAGCGAGCGCAGATGCAAGGCCTCGTTCATGCTCACCACGCGCCAGCCGCGAGCATCGTTGTGGGTCACGAGATTCACCGCGCAGGGATCCTGTCGCAGATGCTGGAACCGCGACAACGGCAGGTCGAGCGCGAGCAACAGCATCACCCGGTTGACGGTATCGTGCCCCACAAGCAGTACAGTTTCACCATGATGCTTCGCCAGGATGATGCGCATAGTCTTCCTAACGCGCGCCACCAATTGCGGCATTGTCTCACCGCCTGGGATAGCCGCAAGATGCGGCGCGTCGAACCAGCGTGCAAAACCCTCGGGGTCCGCCTGGTTCACCTCCAGATACGGGCGGCCTTGCCAGTCGCCGTAGTCGATGTCCACAAAGCTCGGCATCGGCGTAACCCCGAGCGACCACGAGGACGCGACGATCTCTGCCGTCATCACGCAGCGCGACAGCGGGCTGGCGTAGGCCGCAGCCACTGGAGCCAGGGCAGATAGTAGATCTCGCGTCCTCTCTGCTTGCTGGACGCCGCGCAACGTTAGCGGCAGATCGGTCCGCCCGCGAAAGCGCGGCGGATCAATCCCATCGACATGGCCGTGCCGGACCAGCACGATAGAGCTATCTCCGCTCGCCTTATCGCTCATGTCGGATCAGCGAATCCGTGATGGATATGTGTCAGCACTGTCGTCGCCCCGAATGCCAGACGGCATACAGGGCTCGGGCTCTCGGCACGATCTCCGAAAGGGCCGCACAAAGCAGACAGGCTGACAGGATGATCTGGATCACGTTGGGTCTCCGGTGGTCGTTGAGAGGATTGGCCGCATAACCGGATCATGCTGAGCCCGTACCCGCTATGAGAAAGCGCCACAGGAGTCATCGGCCCCCTATTCGTGGTGCGAGGGGAACCGGGCCCCGTGCGATCATCGCGAGGCGGGCAAGGGCAGTCGGCCAAGCGGTCTTCGGGCAACGCCCGCCCTGATCTAGCGCTTAGCCAACGGGGCGTGAGCATCTCGGGGCGCCTGCGAGGGCGAAAGGCGCGAATGGACCTCGCCGTTCGGAGGAGCCCCGATGCTGCCGTTATCCGCGGCGAAAGATGCTGAGCATCACCCCACTCACTGTTGTCCCGTTCGCGAGCAGGAAAACCCCCATCGTCAGCAGAGCGATCAGAATCAGCACCAGTGAGGAAAAGCCGGCCAGAGACAGGATGCCGAGTACCACCGCGGTAAGCCCCACCAACCCCTGCGACATGACCGAGGCCGAGGCAGCCTCGGCCGCCATTCGGCGAAACCCCTCATCCGCCGCGGCGGCTTCGCTCTTCAGCATCGCTGTCTGTGCGGTTGGTCCACTGCTGATGATAAGACCACCGCCGAGGGCAATGACGCCAATGGCAACCAACTGGATTGGCACGACGTTCAACAGCGCCAGGATGCCAAGCACGATACCGGCGCCACCGGCCAACAGGGCGAGGGACCAGGCGCTGTTATTGCCCATAGGAACAATCAAGTCGCTACGACTAGTCAGCAAGCGTGCGTACTCGGCGGCGATGGTCGCTCCCTGCGCAAGCAATGCTATCCCGGCGATGATCAGTGCTATCGCGACGAGGAAGACCGGGACGACATGGCCCAGACCCAGGATTGTCGGGACGACGACGGCGATTCCGGCAACTCCCTCGACAGCAGCGCCTCCGGTAGCCCCGCTACTGCTTCCGAACGCACCAGTTTGGGCGACAGACATCAGGACTCTCCTTCCCGTTTGACTCACAGGCGAG
>JASHVB010000817.1 GCA_030039695.1 Acetobacteraceae bacterium | reverse complement strand
TGCCGCCACGATCAACACCGAAGTGATCCAGCTTCCGACCACGTGTTTCGCCGAGGAGGAAGGCTCGCTCACCAACTCTGGCCGCTGGCTGCAATGGCACTGGCCCGGCGCCGATGCGCCGGGCGAGGCACAGCACGACACCTGGATCATCGCGCAGATTTATCTACGGATGAAGGCGCTGTATGCCAAGGAAGGCGGCAAGCTGCCGGATCCCATTCTCAATCTGGATTGGCAGTACAAGGATCCCGGCAACCCGACGCCGGCCGAGCTGGCGCGCGAGCTCAACGGCCGGGCGCTGGAAGATGTTACCGACCCGGCAGACAAGACGAAAGTGCTGGTGCCAAAGGGCAAGCAGCTGCCGTCCTTTGCCTTTCTGCGTGATGACGGTTCGACAACCTGCGGCTGTTGGATCTACTCCGGCTGCTACACTGAAGCTGGCAACGCAATGGCACGGCGGGACAACCACGATCCGGGCGAGGCCGGATTGTTCCCCGGCTGGGCGTTCGCGTGGCCGGTCAACCGGCGCATCCTCTATAATCGTGCGTCGTGCGATCTGTCCGGCAAGCCGTGGGACCCAACCCGCAAGGTCATCGAGTGGAACGGCAAGGCCTGGGTCGGCTACGACATTCCGGACACGCTGCCGGATGCGGATCCCGAAACGGTGATGCCTTTCATCATGGATCCCGAAGGCACGAGCCGGCTGTGGGTGCGCGGGTTGATGGTCGATGGGCCGTTCCCGACGCACTACGAACCGTTCGAGGCGCCCATCGTCAACGTTCTCGCGCCGAAGGTGCGCGGCAATCCGGCGGCGCGCGTGTTCGCCGACGACATGGCGGATTTCGGCGACGCGTCGGAATTTCCGATCGTCGGAACCTCGTACCGGCTCACCGAGCACTTCCACTTCTGGACCAAGCACAACAAGGTCAACGCCATGCTACAGCCGGAGTTCTTCGTCGAACTCTCGGAGCAGCTTGCGAAAGAGAAGGGGATCGCGAACGGAAGCTGGGTGCGCGTGTGGTCGAAACGCGGCTCAGTCAAGGCGGTGGCTTGCGTTACCAAACGACTCCGGCCGCTCACCATCGACGGCAAGACCGTGCACATGGTGGGCGTGCCGCTGCACTGGGGGTTCATGGGCGTGGCCCGCAAAGGGTTCGGCCCGAACTCCCTGACGCCGTCGGTAGGCGATGCGAACGTCCAGACGCCGGAATTCAAGGCGTTCCTGCTCAACATCGAGCCGAGCACGCCACCCGCAACCCCGAGTGCCTGACGGAGGACGGCCATGGGCGCAGCCCGCGCAATGAACGTCGTCCGCTCGTCGGCGAGTTCGTCCGCGAATGCCCGCGTCACCTTCGCCGATGAAGTGGTGAAGCTGATCGACGTGTCAAAATGCATCGGCTGCAAGGCCTGCCAGGCCGCCTGCGTCGAATGGAACGACACAAATCAGCCAATCGGCGAGTTCACCGGCAGCTACCAGAACCCGCCAGACCTGACGCCGGACATGTTCACGCTGATGCGGTTCGACGAATGGGTCAATCCAAAAAGCAACGAGTTGGAGTGGCTGATCCGCAAGGACGGCTGCATGCACTGCGCCGATCCTGGTTGCCTGAAAGCGTGCCCGGCGCCCGGCGCGATTGTGCAATACGCCAACGGCATCGTCGACTTTGTGCATGAGAACTGCATCGGCTGTGGATTCTGCGTGAAAGGATGCCCGTTCGACATCCCACGTATCTCGTCCGCGCCTGCCAAGGCTTACAAGTGCACGTTATGCTCTGACCGCGTCGCGGTGGGCGAGGGGCCAGCCTGTGCCAAGACCTGTCCGACCGAAGCGATCGTGTTCGGCACCAAGGATGCGATGCTCGAGCACGCGCAGGGGCGGCTGACCGACCTGCATTCGCGCGGCATCGACACCGCCGGCATCTACAATCCACAGGGCGTCGGCGGCACGCATGTTATATACGTGCTGCCACATGCGGATCAGCCGGAACGTTACGGTGGGTTGCCGAGCAATCCGAAGATCAGTGGCTGGGTGCGGCTATGGCGGGGCCCCGCGATAACCTATGCGGGCCTTGCCGCGATGGCGGCGTTCATCGTTGGCGCTGTGGTCAACCACGTCGCTGTCGGACCCAAGGGGCCGAGCGCGGATGATGAAAAGCAGGCACGTGATTTGATCGAGGGAGGTAAGTGATGGCGACCTCCGACGAAATCGTGGAAGTGCCACGACACGGTGTCTTCACCCGCCTCGTACACTGGATCGTGGCAATCAGCTTCATCCTGCTTGCCCTGTCTGGCCTCGCCATGTTCTATCATGGCTTCTTCTTCATCGCCGGCTTGTTTGGGGGCGGCGAGACGATGCGGTTGCTGCATCCGTGGTTCGGCGTCGTCCTTGTCGTCGGCTATTTTCTATTGTTCTGCCGTTTTGTTGGCGTATGTCTACCAGCGGCGGGAGACGGCGAATGGCTGGCGAAGGTCTGGGACGTGATCGCGGGCCGGGAGGGAAAGCTGCCTGAGGTTGGCAAATTCAATGCCGGCCAGAAGCTCTATTTCTGGGCGATGGCCCTGCTGATCCTGATGCTGGCGGTCAGTGGCATTCTGATCTGGAATAGGTATTTCGCGGGTGCCACCAGCCTCGGGATCCAGCGTGTCGCGTTGCTGGGGCATGGCTGTGCCGCTGCAGCGGTGATCCTGGCGTTCATTGTGCACGTTCACATGGTAACGATGGAGCCGGGCACGTTCCGCGCGATGGTTGGTGGCAAGGTGACCGGCGGGTGGGCGTGGAAACATCACCGCGGCTGGCTCCGAGAGATCGCCGCGGCGCAGCGCACCGGCGTGCCCCCGGCGGAGTGAGCGAAACCGGCGTGATGAGTTCCGCGCCAGCCTATCGGCCGACCTGGCCCGAGCGAAACGGCCGCGGCCGCAACGGGGACTTCCTGCCTTGCTTCGCGGACGGGGCTGGCGACGGGTGGGAGGAGGCGCGGCCTTGAAAGCTTTGGCCCCTGTCGTTACGCCGTTCCCGCAAGGGAAGGGCGGCAGGCGACGTCTCCTGTCAGGAGCGGATCCACGAAGCAATGTCCCGTATGGGGGTTACTTCTTCGTTGCCCTTCTCGCGATGATGCGCGTGTGATCATGACGCGTCGTCCCACAGTGCCGGGCGCAGCACCGCCCCTAGCTGACATGCTGTCACCGCCCTTCGTTCGCTTGCCCGATCCTGCGGAGTTGTTCCACAGGCGGGCGGGGCGTTTCCGAGCGCTCGCTGTCGGACATGAGCTTGGACCGTATCTGCGCTTTCTTGGCGACATCGCCGACGCGCAGGCCCGGATAGTCGACGTGGTGGCGGACAGGTACGCAGGGGATGTCCAGCCACTTGATCGGACGCGCGTGCCGGTCGATGCCGCCTGCACCGACGCGCTGCGGCAGATGATCACTGGCATGCGTGGCGCCGCGATGCCGGCCGCGGCTTGCGATGCGCTGACGCGGCTCGGCGATGCAAGCGAAGCGGAACAGCACGACGTGCTACGTGACACGCTTGATGAAGCGACGCCGACAGAGGCCAGTGCTGAACACGGGTTCGTGGTAGCGGCGTTGCAGACGGTATTCACGCGCCGAGCGTCGCACCTCGATGCCACGCAGTTGACGCCCGTGCCTGATGGGATATGTCCGGTTTGTGCTAGCCCGCCGGTGGCCTCGCTGGTTGTCGGTTGGGAAAGCGCGCGTGGCACGCGTTACCTCGCTTGCGGGTTATGTAGTACGTTGTGGAATTACGTGCGGATCAAGTGCGCGCTGTGCGGTTCAACCGAAGGGATCGCCTACCGGGAAATTGATGCCGACCTGGCGCTGATCAAGGCCGAGACCTGCGAGTCTTGCCATCGTTATGTAAAGCTGATGCAGCAGAACAACGAGCCGGCGATCGATCCGGTGGCCGACGATGTCGCGTCACTTGGACTCGACCAGCTTATGCGGCAAACGCCGTTCTTTCGCGGCGCAAGCAACCCGTTCCTGTTAGGTTATTGACCGCGTGTCGTTGCGAGGCGCCCGAGGGTGCGCCTTGATCCTCTTTGCGGCCAGAGCCGCAGAGGAATACTGCGTCGCTTGCGCTCCTCGCCGTGATGGATGAGTGCGCTATCGGAACAGCTTCAGCGCGTTCAGCAGAGTCTCGATCACGCCCCAGGCGAGGGGGATACCGACGAATCCCCAAGCCAGGATCAGATGCAAGGGCGTCGTGCTGGATCCATTGGTCCCACTCATGTCATTCCTCCCTTAAACGGACCCGACGGCATCAGACGTATTCTCATCCATATGGTGTCGCTCGTGCACTGCACGGATGAACAGATTGCAGAGCAATCCGACCACCAGCAGCGCGGCCATGATGTACATGGTATTATTGTAGGCGTCAGCTTTTGGCACGCCGTGGTCGACGTTGAACTGCCGAATGTAATTAACCAGAACGGGCCCGAAAATGCCCGCAGCCGCCCATGCCGTCAG
>JASHVB010000099.1 GCA_030039695.1 Acetobacteraceae bacterium | reverse complement strand
GAGCACGACGTCCGCTATGCCAACATAACCATCATTGAGGGGACAGGCGCAAGCCAGTATGGCATCGGGATGGTTGCGGGCCGCGTAGCCGAGGTGGTGCTGCGCGACGAAAGGGCGGTTTTTCCCGTCGGCGCATATAACTCCCGCTACGGGGTCACCCTCTCACTACCCAGCGTGGTCGGCAGTGCCGGTGTTTCTGAGGTTCTCTGGCCCAGTATGTCGGACGAGGAGGCACGTGCCCTGGAGCGCAGTGCCGAAACGCTGAAGAACGCGGTCAGCAAGTACGTGAAGTAAGGTTGCTCCTCCGATGTCGGTTTTACGCAATCTCGGGATCGAGGTCATGGCAATACCGCGCCACTTGTGTGTCGGCACTGCCAGTGCTGCTGAGCTTCGTTGCTGGGTACGTTGATAGTTGCACCTTTCTAGGGCTTTTCGGACTGTTTGTCGCACAGGTTACTGGCAGTTTTGTGTTGATCGGGGCACAGCTCGTTGAAAACGGTCCGCTTCTCCTCGCGAGAATGGCAGGGGCTCTGTCGTTCTTTTTCGCCGCCATCGCGACCACCGCGGTGATCGGTAGCGCCGAACCTCGCGGCACAGATTCGTTGCCAGCAGCATTGGCGGTTGAAGCGGCGCTATTGGCTGGCGTCCTGACCGTCTGGCTCGTAAGTCGCCCTATGCTGGGACCAGATGCCCCGGGCGTCCTTCCCGCTAGCATCTTAGGGCTCTCTGCAATGGGCCGGCAGAGTGCCATGTTCAAGCTTCTGATGCGAGGCTCTCCGTCCACCAACGTGATGACGAGAAACACTATCCAGTTTGCGATCGATACGACCGACTTTTTGCTGGCATGGCGACGGTGCAACACTCCGGCCGACCCAGAATCGGCGAGCGACTTCGCGAAAGCAAAACAAAGAATGACGGCGTTTTCCAAGGTCGTGGTAGGCTTCTTTCTTGGTACACTCGTTGGCGCGATTGCCTACGCCGAGCTCGATCTGTGGTGCATCTTACTTCCGATCGCGCTTGTTGGTGTGCTTTCGGTCTTTATGGCAGTGACCAATAATGCTTTCACAAATGCCAGTCACTCGCGCTGAGTCTAACAGCAGGACCCAGTCAGTGGCCATGAGAGCACTCGTGTTCGACGCATATGGAACGCTCTACGATGTCGAGTCGGTGACCAGCGTTGCCGATCCGGTTTTCCCCGCGTATAACGGGATCATTGCCGGGGTCTAACGCCAGAAGCAGCTCAAATATACCTGGCTGCGGACGTTGATGGGTCGCTACAAAAACTCAAACCGGCCCGCGCGGCCTATGAACTGGTAGAAGCCCACACGACGCCTGCCGCCCGATTTGCCTGGACTCAATCATGCGTCGGCTGGGCTGTGAAGCGTGGTGCAACGTCGAAGTCGAGGATCTGGGCGGCGATGTCAATCCAGGCCAGGCAGCTTCGGCTCAGGTAGCTGCCCACACGCCTGACCAGTGCGAGCTCATAAGACAGTGTTGGATCGGTGATCGGAATTGCAGCGAGTTCTGGCGAGGCATGTTCGTCCCAGACTGGTTTGGGGAGCACGGTCACACCCACGCCAGCACGGGCCATCGCAATGACGAGCTCTAGATGACTGCTGCGGCCCGCGACTTTTGGCGCGAATCCATGTAGCCCGCACGCACTGCGAACCAGGTCGGTGATCCTGAAGTCTTCGGTTAATAGCACGAACGTTTCCCCCGCCAACTCCGACATGCGGACGCTACGCATCTGGGCGAGGCCGTGGTGCCGTCCGATAACCAGCACCAGCCGGTCAGCTGCAAAGCGCTGAATCTCGAACTGTTGCGCGTCGAGGGGAAGCATCGCGGCAGCGATTTCCACGGATCCATCTCGCAGTGCATTTTCCATTTGGTTCGTTCCGAACTCCGTGATCTGTAGCTCGACGAGCGGGCATTTGGCTCGAAACGCTGTAATGACGTCCGCAAAGTACGTGGATCCAACGACGGGAGGTATCCCCACCCGAAGCGTACCGGTCACCGCAGTACTCGCATCCCTCAACTCGCTGTGGAGGTTGCTCACCTGCTGAAGGATGAGTTTGGCATGACGAAGGAGTATGACTCCCTCTGTCGTCAGGCAAATGCCTTTGGGCTCGCGAACCAGCAGCGGCTGGCCTAACTCCGCTTCCAGTTGCTTGATGCCCCGGCTAATCGCCGGTTGCGTGACGTGCAGGGCTTCGGTCGCGCGACCAAAGCCGTTATGGCGCACTACCTCGACGAAGTAGCGAAGCTCACGAATATCCATGCCCTTCCTCATAACGGTTGGTAATCCCGTCGATGATAACAAAGCATTTCCGTTATTGGAAGGGATGACCAAATATTGAAGCGTCAGCCCAGCAATGCTTGGGTCGCTTGAGAGGAGTTTTCACCATGCCCAACCCCACGAGTGCAGAATATCTCGGTGCTCGCCTTGCAGGGTGGCGCAAGTTGCTCACTGGACTTGGGACCACCAACGTCGGTGGGGGTGCCGCGAGTATGGCCGACAGCATCAGTCTGG
>JASHVB010000098.1 GCA_030039695.1 Acetobacteraceae bacterium | reverse complement strand
GATGCGGCCGAGTTCCTCGACCGCTCCGGCGATGATGGCGGGGTTCGATTCAACGAAAGCCTGACGTGCCATCAAGTAGGAGAATTGCGGTGTGATGTCGGAGGATTTCGCCAGCACACGTACGCCGGGCCTGGTTTCGTGGATCGCGTAGAACGGGTCCCAGATGGTCCAGGCATCAATGTTGCCGCGCTCGAAGGCGGGGGCGGCGTCGGCTGGAGCCAGATAGACCAGCTCCACGTCGCTGAGCGGGATATTTGCTTTCTCCAGCGCGACCACTGTCAGGTTGTGAGCACTGGACCCGCGCGCGAACGCGATGCGCTTGCCGCGGAGGTCCTTCAACGTTTCCAGTTTTGAACCGGGTGGCACCAGAATCGCGGACGCGCCGGACGGCGATGCCGCAACGTAGAGCAGATTGGCGCGGGCCGCCTGGGCGAAGATCGGCGGCGTGTCGCCGACGCCACCGATGTCGATGCTGCCGACCCGCATCGCCTCCAGCATCGGCGGTCCGTACTCGAATTCCGCCCATTGCACCTGCACGCCTAGGGGATTGAGGCGTTGCTCCAGGCCGCGGCGCTCCTTTGCGGTCATTTCGATGGCCTCGCCTTTCTGGAAGCCGACCCGCAGCACTTTGTTGGGGGCACTCGCGGCAGGCCTGACGATGGTGCCAACGGCAACCGTGGAAGCTGCAGCAAGCAAAGCTCTTCGTGAGATCAACTGATGCGGTCCTGTGCTATCGTCTTGGTGCAACGGCCGACCGGCACGTCGCTTTGCCGGCGGCCGGCCAGGGGGCGATGTTTCACTCTGCTGGGCGCGAGTGCGTCCAACTCGCCGTATGCCGGCTATCGATTGCCGGAGGTTGCACCTGCGCCAATGCGCGGCGTGCCATGCGACAAATGTCGTCGATCCCAGGCCAAATGATTTCAGCGAGGTCCTCGACGCGTGGGTCGAGCGCTATGAAACGAAAACCTCGATCGAGGCGGAGGGCGACACCGACAAACCTGCCGTCGATGTCGATGACGTGGGACTGCAGCATGGATTGAACCCTTGTACGGAGGCGGTGGGAAAAGTCCGTTGGCGGGGTCGGATGACGACATCGCCGCAGACCGGTGCATCGCCAAAGCTCCCCACGGTCCGTCGGCGGCCAGACCTGGCCCGGTCGCGACATGGCGGAGAGATCCGAACTGACTTCCATTCTCCTACCTCAACGGACCCACGATGCGGTAGGTCTTTAGAAAATATATTTTCGCGAGAGGTCAAGTGTTCGACGGAAAAAAGAATCTTATTCTATCAACGCCGCGGATGCAGGGCAGTTACTCTCCACGAGGATCGGTCCGGGGGGATGCGCCTGACGTGCCGCGGCGTCCGCTTCCGGCCGACTGTGTCGCGTCCGTGCCAGTTCCTGGCACGGGCCGAGGGTGCAGGGCACCACTGTGGTTTCCTACCATGACGATTTCGTTGGGGGGCGATGGAAAACAGCCGCTGGAACGGCCGCGTCAACAATGACCAATGGAGCGCCGTCGCGCGCCATCGAGAAACAACGACACTGCGCCAGCGGTCCAATGCTGACGGTCCGCGTGACCGAACGGCCGAGCTCCGCGAAGGGTATTCTTTTCCGGCTGACCGGTCAGCAGACTCAGCAGCAGCCGTGCCGCCAATGCGATATCCGCCAGCTCGATACGGCCGAGTTCGACTTCCTCCCGAAGCATTTGCTCCAGGGCGGGTATCAGGCCTTTTGCGGCCTGCTCCTCGATCATCTGGCTCAACTCCGGGAACCGGTAGGCCTCCGCGGCCACGACCCGCGTCACGCTGACCACGACCGGATCGAGAATGTAACGCAGCACCGCCGTCCCGATGTCTGCGAGCCGCTCCTCGAGCGTACGATCTGGGCCGATCGTGTTCAGCCGCGGACGGCGGGCGTGCAACACGCGCGCTACCACCGCACGAAACAGTCGCGCTTTGTCATCGAACCGGACATAAATTGTTCGCTTGGTAGCCCCAATGCGCGACGCGATCTCCTCAACCGTCGTCGCCTCGTAGCCTCGCTTCAGAAAAAGCTCCTCTGCCGCGTCGAGTATTTGCTCGGCCAAGTGGATGCCCACCGCGCGTGGTGGACGGCCAGGCCCGCGCGAGACGGTCCGCTTCGCGGTCGTGATGGCAGGTGCCATGGCTCCTAACGTGGCACACGTAGGCGCGTTGACGCCAGAGCCAGCCTGCGCTACACCTCAGATTGATACTTATTGGTGTCATTAAGGCTCGTGGCCCGGAAAGCTAGATGCCAGATGGCACCGCCGCCGCTCGGACGGAGCGACTGACCGTCGCCGCTCAGCCAGGTCGCCAGCGAACCCGCCTTTCGTCCTGGAGGTGAGCGACTCACCGAGGGAGCGCCCATGGAATACCGCCCATTCGGTCAAACAGGCATCACGGTATCCACCATCGGCTTCGGCTGCTGGGAGATTGGTGGAACCTACGGCCCAATCGACGCGGCGCAATTCGACCGTGCGGTACACCGCGCCCTCGATGCCGGCATCAATTGCTTCGACACAGCCGAAGCCTACGGCATGGGAGTGTCGGAGCGCGAGCTCGGTCGCGCTCTAGGCGCGCGTCGCCACGACGTGTGCCTCGTTACCAAGGTCGGCGTCGGCTATCCGGAAGCACCGAACCGGCGCGACAGCAGCCGCGCGCGCATCATCGCCTCGCTCGAGCAAAGTCTCCGCAACCTCGGCACGGACCACGCGGATGTCTACCTGATCCACTGGCCGGATTCTAACACGCCGTTTGAGGAAACGTTCCGGGCACTTGACGATATTGTCCGTGCCGGAAAGGCGCACTACGTTGGTGTATCGAATTTCCGTCCGACCCAACTCGAGGAGTGCATGAAGCACCGGCGTATCGACGTCGTGCAATATGGGTGGAACATGTTCGACCGCCGCATGCGGCGCGAGATCTTTCCCTGGTGCATGGCAAACGGTATCGGCGTGATGGCCTATGGCTCCTTGGCATATGGCTTGCTGACCGGCGCGTTCACCCCGGACATGCAATTCGATGAGGCGGATTGGCGCTCGAAGCGTGGTGAGCTCGGTTCGCTGAACCTGTTCCGTACTATGTTCGGGCCGGACCATTTTTCCCGAAACCTGCGTGCGGTTGAGGAACTGAAGCTGCTGGCAGCGAAATATGGCAAATCCTTGCCGCAGTTCGCACTGCGATGGACGCTAAGTCATCCGGCGATCGCGACGGGCCTCGTCGGCTTCCGACGGCCCGAGGAAGTTTCGGAGAATCTCGGCGCGCTCGGATTCACGATTGCGGATCAGGATATGGCTGCGATCGATGGAATCTTCACACGCAACGATGTGGTTACTGAACCGCCCGGCTGGCTGGAGGACGACCTCGCCGCATAATCGAAACACGGAGGAAACGAAGATGGTCGTGCAACGCTTTGCCCCGATGTCCAAGGATTTCGCCACTTTCGACTGCGACGCGCACGTTACCGAGCCTCCGCTGATCTGGGAGCGCGCGGCGGAATATCTCACACGTGACGAGCTTGCCGCGCTGAAAACGACGATCTGGTGGGACGCCGAAAGCCGTCAGTTGATCGTCAACGGTCGCGCTGGCGTGGGCATCGGATCGCCGAGACGCGGAGGGATACCGGGCACCATGCGAGTGATTTCGAACGCGGGGCCAGGCGTGAAGCACGACATCCAGCGGGCGCTCAACGTGCGCAATTTGAACGCGAAGACCGCGCTGACCCAGGAACAGGTCGGATATATCGACTTCGCTGGATCCTACGAGCCGGAACCCAGATTGCGGGACATGGACGTGCAAGGGATAGACCAGGTGATGATCATCCCGACCGACATTGACACCTATCCCTGGTTACTGGACGCGGTCGGCACCAAGGCGTTCTGCAAGGCGTACAATCAGTGGGCGTTTGAATACACGAAAGCCGATCCGGATCGACTGTTCTTCGCAGCGTTGTTGCCCATGCAGAACCCACAGTTTGCTGTGCAGGAAGTGCATCGCGTTGCTGCGCTCGGTTGCCGTGTCGCGCTGGTACGGCCCACCGATGCAATGGGGAACTATCCTTTGCAGCCAAAGTATGAGCCGGTGTGGAACGCGCTGGAAGAAACCGGTATGGTCTACGGCATGCATCCGTTCCCTGCTGGCGCCGCGCTGAAGCCACCGGGATACAGCGAACAGTATTCAGGAGCCGAACTGATAAGACGAACCATCGCGGCCTCCGGTGTCCCGCATTCATTCCTCACGAACGTGCAGAACTTCCAGTCGGAAGCGGCACTCTGGGTCACCACGGCGCTGATGAGCGGCCTGTTTGACCGTCATCCAAAACTGCGGGCCGCGGTGTTCGAAGCTTCCTCGACCTGGCTTAGCTTCCTGCTGGATGAGTGCGACAAGGTATATCGACTGTACCGCAATGAACGGACTCTGCCGCCGCTGAGCAAACTGCCCAGCGAAATGTTCTTTGAGCATTGCATGACTGGCTTCGAGGGTGACGAGTCGCCGCCACCGCGCTTTCCTGAGTTCTACTTGGACATCCTGATCTGGTCGTCGGATGTCTATCACCATGACGGTGATGACGCCTGGCGCGCAATGCAAACAATGCAGAAGTTCGATCTGCCGGTCGTGGACATGGCGAAGTTTCTTGGCGGGAACGCGCGGCGACTGTACCGGATCGATCCGCCAAAAAAGATCATCCGCACGCGCGTTACTGAAATCGAGCGCCCGAACTGGTGGCCGACCGAGGACGAAGTCAAGGCGGCGCTGGCGGCAGACGCGTCGGTGACTCGCTGGTGAGGGACGCGGCCATGGCACATTTCAATGTTTTCGACAGCGACTCCCACATCGTCGAGCCGGCGGAGCTGTGGGAGAAATACCTCGACCCCGAATACCGCGTGCTCGGCAAGCGCGCGTTGTGGCGCCACGACGG
>JASHVB010000816.1 GCA_030039695.1 Acetobacteraceae bacterium | reverse complement strand
TACGCTGTACGCGACTGAAGTGCCGGCGGGTTAGTCCAATCCGTTTTTAGCTCACCGGCGCGGCCCCAATCTTGGTGCCCTCTCTCCGGCTATGTGCGCCGCGCCGCCAAGCTAAAAACGCTCTGCATTATCTGGAGTCGGATTTTATCTGGGGTCGTGAGCGCCGGCGGCAGGTGTGGCTGGTGGGAGCGGCATGCTGGACTCGGCATAAAACCAGGTTCATCAAAGCGACAGGAGGAAGGCAAGCAGATCCGGCTTGGGCTTCCATGGTTTGGTGCTTGCCGGCTCGATCCCTGAGTGTCGCCAGAACGTCTCCATGGCATCGCGCTTCATCTGAAGGTTAACGGTGATGTAGCGGCCGGTCGTGCCGACGCTGGCATGTCCGAGGTAATCGCGGATCACGGTGACGTCAGTTCCAGATTGCAGAAGCGCCACGGCACAGCTATGGCGAATGACATGCGGTGTGATTCGCTTGTGTCCAAGCGGCGGTCGCTCCTTAGCAACTGCTGATGTGTACTTTCCTAGAATGTAGGCGAGGCCATCCCGGGTCAGCGGTTGGCCGTGACGGTTAACAAAGACATGCTGCTGGCTGGCGCTTGTCCTCATGCCGAGCAGTCGATGCAAGGCGTCAGCGGTCTCGCGCCACAACGGTACCAAGCGCTCCTTTCTGCCTTTACCGCGAAGCCGCACGTGCCGCGGTGGTGTGAGTTGCAAATCGCCCCATTGCACGGCTGTGGCCTCGGCCGCCCGGGCGCCGCAATTGTAAAGGAACAGGAGCAGCGTGTAATCGCGCCACCCAGCATGCGTTTGCCGATCTGGCTTGGCGATGATAGCACGCACGTCGTCGGCTTCGAGATAAGTCGATGGCTGTTGTCGCGCCTTCTTCGATGGAATGGCAAGCACACGAGAATACTGGACGGAGCGGGTCGGGTCATTGCGCAGGAGATGCTTGAAGAAACCGCGGGTAGCGGCGCGCCGGCAGTTGCGCGTCGCCACCGAGTTCGAGCGGCTGGCCTCGATGTGATCCAGGAAACTGGCGACCGCGTCCGCGTCGAGATCCTCGACCACCAGAGCGGAAACGTCTCTGCCATTGCATTGCGCGGTGAACTCGAACAGGAGCTTCAGAGCATCCCGGTAGGCGCGAATGGTGTGATAGCTCGCCCCTCTCTGGCGTGGCAGATACTCGTTGAAGAACGACTGAACGAACGCAAACAACTCGCCACCCGCCGGCCGGGTCATCGCGGCGGCTGTGCATTACGCAGATGCTGTTCGAAGCGTTCGCTGGCTAGTCCCAACAGTTGTGGTGTCGCCTTCAAATACACTTCTGTCCCAAGGATGTTCTGATGACCGAGATACGCCGACAGCAATGGCAGTTTGGCGTGGACATCGACGCCTTCTTCGGCCCATGCTGTGAGCCGATGGACGGCGAAGGCGTGTCTAAATTCGTAAGGGCGCGCGCCGACCCGTCCGCCACGCGGTTTGACCCCGACTTGTCGCAGCAAGCGCCGGATCGCTGCCGAGGCCGACCAGATGGTCAGCGGTGAGGCATCAAACCGAAGGAAGAACGCTTCCGGATTGGGCCGTCGGCACCTCTGCAGGAGCCTTTGCCGTTCGGCGCTGTAGCGATGCAACTCGGCGATCAGGTCCGGCCGGACGGGGACGATGCGTGAGCGCCCTTTGCTCTGCCGAATCTTGAGGACGCCGTGATCGAGGTCGACATCGGTCGTGTGCAGCCGAACTGCCTCACCCAGTCTCAGCCCGGTGCAGTAAAGAACCAGGATGAGCGTACGCGGCATGGTGGCCCAGATGAAGCGGCCCCGGTGGGAACTGGCCAGAGCCAGGATCCGTCGCACATCATCATGGCTGAAGATGTAGGGGAGAAACGTCGATTCCCTGACCGGTGCCATGGCATGCTCTGGCACGTAGCTCGTTGGATCGCGCCGGCGACGGAACCGGCAAAGTTGCCGCACAATGCCGAACTCCTGGCCCAGGGTGACGGCCTTGCGCCCGGCGATTCGCACGCACCACCGCGAAATCGCATCGTGAAGTTCGACCTCGCCGTTATCTCCCCATCGCTGTGCAACGAACCGAACGAAGCTGTTGAGGACAAACTCGCCACGCCAATAGGAGATCCCCATTGCCCGCTTAAAGCACAGGAACTCCCGTACGTCCTCGGCCAGGCGACCTGCGGTGACCACCGTCATGTCGGTACCGGCAACGAGATGTCGCGGAGGGTCTCGGTGGCGATCCGGACATAGGCGGAAATCGAGTCCGAATCCTGGTGACCAAGCAAGTCAGAGAGCACTCGGGGCCTTATCCCGAGGTCGACCTGCCGCGCGGCATTCGAGAAACGCAACACGTGGCTACCGAGGTACGGTGCGTTGAGGCCCGTGGCCTTGGCATACTTGATGACAATATGGCGAACCGCCGATGAACTGCTCAGGGGCGCCAACGCGGTCTTCACCCTGATGAAGACGTGCCGGGTGGGGGTGTTCCGGGGCCGACCATCGTGCAGATATCTTGCCAATGCCTCGGCGACTGCCGGCAACAGAGGAAGCGTGAAGGCCACGCCGGTCTTCGGACGCACCCCTCGGATGGTGCCCGCGATCCAGTCGATGTCGTTGAATTGCAGCCGAATTGCCTCACCCGCGCCAAGCCCGTAAGTGCTCATCAACAGCAGAAGAGCATAGTCGCGAAGCCCGCGAGCGGTCGACCTGTCTACGGAACGTAAGAGGCGCTGCACGTCCTCCCATGGCAACGATCGGCGCGGGCGTTCGAACCGCGGCTGTACTGGCGAAATGACAGAATCTGCCAGCTCGACCGAGATCCGCCCCGTGGCCAGCAGGAACCGGGCGAAAGAACGAATGCTTCCGGCAATGTCGGCGACAGTCGAACGAGCAAAGCGTTGAGCGAGCCGCACCAGGAAGTCGTCGATGTTCGGGAGCGCCATCGTCGACCATGTTGTGTTGCGACCGGCGAGATATTCGAGAAGCGCGCCGATATGGGTCAGCCGCTTCTGCACCGTCACCGGCGGATTGCCCCGATGATGGACAAGATGGTTGGCGAACTCCTGCAGCAAACCTGGAGCAGGACGAATCGGTGGCAGCGGAGCAGACCACGTCGGTGGCCCCAGACCCATGACCTGGTAAACCCGGTTCAGCGCATGCAGAGCAGTCGGCGCCTGCGCCATCTGCTTGGGGCCGATGCGACGGTGCTGCCCATACCATGCAGTGAAACGGGCAGCGCCCTCCCGCGTCAGCTCTGCGCGTTCTTCCAATCCAAAGCGATCGACATAGAACCGAAACCACTTGATCCAGCGGAGGTACTGATGGGCACAGGCATCCTGAACGCAGCGGTCCACACGCCAGACGCCGAGCATATTGTCGACGGTGGGGATTGCTGTCGTTGGCATTGGTGGAGGTGGTTGGCGTCGCATGAGGAACCCGCTGGGCTGAATGCGTGACCGTATCGAGGCCGGGCAGGCTGGTCAGGCCCCATCTTGTGTTGGTCGTGCGAATTGCCGCTCGGAGCGCGAGTCCCGAATCCAAGCGGCGCGGGGATGCAGGCCAAAACCGATGTCGGAAGCGATCGGCGCAGGCTATGGAGAAGTCCGACTGGGCCAATGGGCGCCTGCGGTGCCGGCACGAGATCGGCAATGGCGCCGATCCCGGCGCGGACAGCCTGTACGCGACGCCGGAGCCAGCGGATCGCCCCAGGCAATGTCACCTCTGGCCCTCGGACCACATCGGCGGCGGATTCCAAGCTGCGGGCGGATTGCGCTGCCGCGACGCAATCTTCGATCGTATCAAGCAGGCCCGGCAGCCTCGCGGCCAAAAAGTCCGGCAGCAGGCTGAACGTCCGATGCCCCTCGGGGCAGTACCAACGCGCAACACGAACCCCAGACGGCGTCACCCGCGGATAACTACCGTGGCGGACCAGCGAGCAACCGCCCTGCGGGTGCAGCGGGCACACCGACAGTGTGGCCCCACGCCACTCCCGGTTCGCGATGTATGACTCGACGCTCGATGCCGTGCACAGAACCACCTGCATTGATCGTCCCCCCGCTCTGCTCGTGTATGCCACGCGGCAGTCAAAATTATGCGGAGACCCGCACGCCCCTGTCACCGGTCAAGACTGCCGCTGGCGCTCACGACCCCAGATAAAATCCGACTCCAGATAATGAACCATGCAGAATGCCAGTTTGCGAGTCGCTCCTTTCTCGCCCTGCAGCACCGCGCGGAAGCCTTGATACCCGTCAACCTGGAGCACCCCGGAGAAGTCCTGCAAGTGGCTTGCCGGATGCTCCCCCTTGCGATCCTCGCTGTAGACATAGGCAACAGCCGGATGTCCGGGACCATTCCACGGCTTGGGATCAAC
>JASHVB010000815.1 GCA_030039695.1 Acetobacteraceae bacterium | reverse complement strand
GAACAGATGCCTGGCCTCGACCCCGACTGCAGCAGCCTGAAGCGCCATAGTATCCCGCGTGGTGTGGTGGGCGCCATTATCAACTTCGGGGACGTAGTGCTGCGAGGTATCTGCCAGCGCCCCCACAGCTTCCTGCGTCAGCTCAGCCGTCTGGCACGCCCGCCGGAGATTGGCCCCGAACAGGGTCCGCAGCCCCGCAGATGCGTCGTCGGTAGCCGGCGTATGGTTGCGTCGTGCGAACCGTGTGTCGCGCAACGGTGCAGGTGACACCGTACATCACGCACGTGCTGACTGGATCCGCTCAGTCCGTAATTGCCCCGTCGCCACCCCTCCGCGCCAGGCGGCACGTCCGGTCGGAAACGCTCGCAGAGTCGCAACCCGACGCGGTTCAACTCGTCCGGCGGTAACGATGCCGTTGGGGTTTCCATAGCAGCTCGGGCTTCATCCGGCCGATCGCCGAACGCCTTGGCGACGTACCTCTGCCCGTTCCGCGCCGATGCCGGCTTGCTGTGGTCGTCAGCTTGCAGTGTCCGGTCGTCCGCCGGCACGACTGGTACGTCCCGCCCCAGCAGTCGCATGACCTAGTGATTCGGCTTCAGTGCTGCAGCCCTTTCACGCCGCTCCGGGGCTTCCTGTGTTTTGTCGGCGATGACGAGGTTCCTCACCTTGGCGCGGGCGCTGGAGCCAGTCACGAAGGGCCCCAACGTCAGCGCAGTATCGGTGGGATATCGCAGACGTCCAGCACGCCCAAGACGACACACCATGCTGTCGCCAGACCGCGTTCACACTCTGCACCACGCGATCCGCCAGTCACTCGGCCGCCTCCGGCGAGGCAATGTTGTAACCCAACCGCATGGGCGGAGATTAGGCGATCGGAATTGAAGCATCGTCAAAGCCTGGTCTGCCTTCCTTACCACCAAGATATCACCCAGGGTAACGTCCTATCTCACCTACGAGGCCCGCGAGCCAGTTGAGCGGATTGACAGGCAGAAACTATCGCAGAAAAGCCTGCGCCGTTGAACCGTCTGGATCATGCCAGCGAAGGGAGCCTCTATTTTACTCATCGTGCCGTTCCAAGATGTGTATGCGTGCTCTCCGACCGATGTACGGGGCCTCGGAAAGACTGCTGTTCTCAGCCGGGCTGCTGCCCGGCCGGAGCACTCTTAACTGACCCCCACCCGAACCACGAAAGCTGACGGCGCCGCGGCCGGTCAGGTCAACGTACTGACTCGGTGTCGGCACTCGCGGGTAACCGGCGATCAACTCGCTATCGCCTGCCTCGGTAGTGTAAGACCTGTCGGCGAGGATCGTTTGCGGCGGTCAGGGCGTGGCGTGTACCGGCGAACGGGCACGTTGCGACAGGACACTGAATCGCATTGCATTGGTGCTGGCTGCTTAGGGTGCCGCGTTGCCAAAATGATGAGACCGACTAATCACGGAAGAGCGGAATGTTCTCATTGCCATAAACCCTAAGACGCAGCCGTCTGTTTCGAAAATAGGGCTAACCTTGATGCCATGAATGATGAGAATATGGGCTACAATATGGCTGTAAGGTGAGACGTCGGTGCTGGACGACTTCACCGAATAACCCGTCGCGGAGCAGGCGGTGGCTGATCGCCTCGAGCCAGTCAGGTGCTGAGGAAGTCTTCAACGACTCGCACGAATTCGTCACGGCGCTCCCAGATGAGTGCGTGGTGGGCACCATCGACGACGACAAGCTGGGAGCTTAGGATGGCGGCGTGGAGCATCTTTGCGTGGTGAACCGGTACCGCTGTATCATTCGAGGCCGCGAGGATGAATGTCGGACATTTGATCTCGGCCAAGCGGCTCCTGCTGTCGAACGCCATCGCTTCCCTCCACGCGTGCACCATCAACTTGCGATCCTGGCTCGCGATGAGGTCGACAATCCGATCGACACGGTCCTTGCTCACCTGCTTCAAGCCGTACGAGGTCACGAGCTTCGCCATTCGCCTCATGCCCAGGATGTTAATCAGAAGCGGCACGAGTCGACCCTCGATCCGTTCACGGATCGTAACCATGTTAAACGCATAAGTGCATGCGAGGACTAGTCGGCTGCATTGCGCCGGATGATCGAGAGCCAGTTGTTGCGCGACTGCACCGCCTTGGGAGTAGCCCAGCACGGCCGTTGAGCCGACACCCAGAAACTCGAGCAGGCGAGACAGATGGGATGCGGCCTGCGCAGCCGTGTACGGCGGCGGGAGTAGCCGACTCCTCCCATGCCCCGGCAAGTCTGGCACGATCACGCGATGCCGGACCGCAAAACACCCAACGATCGACTCAAACATGTCACCAGTGGCCATTAAACCGTGAACGAGCAGCAGAGGCGGTCCCGATCCTTGCTCGGTAAAGTAAAGGAGATCCGAATGTCCCTGGGGACCACACATGCCGGCCTCCGGTCGCAACGTTGTCCGCATTATCGCATACCACACAGTCCGCAGGGAATCTTGAGGCTGGAGATTTTCGTTCAGAGCTGTACTCGACATCCTCGTTCGGGCCCAACGCGATGCCAACGCCGCGAAGCGTTTCTTCCGGCGATTCCTGAAGGGTCCGTAGTATGCGCCCCGAGTGACCGTTAGCGACAAGTTGCGGAGTTACGACGTCGCTCGCCGTCAGCTGCTTCTTCGTGTCGAGCACCGACAAAGCGGTAGCCTCAACGATCAGCGTGAGAACTCATGTCAACTCTCATGACGATGAGAGCGGCAGATGCAGCCATTCAAATTATACGGCGAGCTCAGGTCTTCTTCTCGGCTCACTCATTCATCTACGGTCACTTCCATCCCCGCCGTTATCAGTTTACAGCCCGCGTCTATCGCGTTATCAGGGCGGACGCTTTCGCGATCTTTCGCAAGGAGACGTTCACCCAGCGCGCAGCGTGGAAAGTCCGGCTCGACCGTCGTCAGTTCCTCGCTCTCCATGCGAAGTTAACGTGACAATGCCCGATCATCTGCCCCGGCGATACGGCCTGATATGGATCGTTGCAGCGAGCATCGGCTCTCAAGCTTCGGTCGACGCTATCATGAGGGGAAAAAATGGCTCGTCTGCCACGACATTCGGAACACCATGCAGTCGAGCGGCTTGGCTGGCTGAGGGCCGCGGTGCTGGGCGCCAATGACGGTCTCCTTTCGACCTCCAGCCTGATCATAGGTGTCGCGACTGCGCACGGCACTCCTAGCAGTGTTGTGATTGCCGGAGTTGCCGGACTTGTTGCCGGCGCGATGTCGATGGCGGCGGGAGAATATGTCTCGGTCAGTTCGCAATCCGATTCTGAACAGGCGGATATCGGGCGCGAACGTCAGGAGCTAAATGACGATCCTGGCGGTGAACTGAGAGAGCTGACCGCAATCTACGTCAGGCGCGGTTTGGACACGGCGCTCGCGACGCAGGTCGCTCAGCAGTTGATGGCACGCGATGCGCTCGGTTCCCATGCCCGTGACGAGCTGGGGATATCGGCCATGACCGCCGCGCGGCCGGTCCAGGCGGCTCTGGCGTCGGCGGCAGCCTTCTCGATCGGCGCAGTTCTCCCGCTGTTGATAGTACTCGCGACGCCGGTCAGCGTCATGGTTCAGGCGGTCGCGATCGCGTCTCTGCTGTCTCTTGCGCTGCTGGGTGTCGTCGGTGCGAAGATAGGCCGAGCTAATCCGCTGAAAGCCGCGATCCGGGTCACCTTCTGGGGTGCGCTTGCAATGGCAGTTACTGCCGTTATCGGTGCCCTGTTCGGCGGGCAGGCCTGAGGGTGCGGGATGCAGGCGGTTACGTCGATTGTCTCCAGCCGGGCGGCAACCTGGCCGAGTAGGACCGCACAGGGGTCGGTGGGGCTGGAGCGCTGACGCCACCTATCCACGCCGTCGCGCCCAACCCAAGAAAGGCGCGCCGCAAGGCGCACACGCGACGCGCCAGTGACACACCTAGCCATGGATTTGCCGCGGCGGCGGCATGATGGCGCAACCGAGAGTCCGGCCACCAATGAAAACAAAGCCGCTCCGCGGGAGGAACGGCCCTGTGAAGATCGAGACGTTACCCCGTCGGCGGCAGCTCAGCTGAGCGTGGGCCTGGACTG
>JASHVB010000814.1 GCA_030039695.1 Acetobacteraceae bacterium | reverse complement strand
GACTGAAAAGACCATTCCTCGGAGCCGACCTGATTGTGGGGAAGCCGGGAGCGGAGGGCGGGTCAAGGGCGCGAAGCGGGACCGGAGCCACGCGCAGCGATGCGCAGCATCGCGAGCATGGCGAGGACCAACCCCTTGACGCGCCCGAGCACTCGGCTGGACTGGAGGTCAGGTGGGGCAAGGTCAGTCACTCCGCGGCGGAGGTGGGCCGCGCGGGTTGCTTCACAGCACGCTGCTTGCGCATGCTTTCGCCGGTGAGATCGAAGCGATAGGCATTGTGTATGATGCGATCGAGGATGGCGTCGGCGAGAGTTGGATTGCCGATAAGTTCGTGCCAGCGGCCGATGGGGAGCTGAGAAGTGATGATAAGCGAACCACGGCTGTAGCGATCCTCGACGATTTCGAGCAGATCGCGCTGCTGTTCGGGCAGCATCGGTTCGGGTCCCAAATCGTCGATGATGAGGAGTCTGACGCGCGCCAGCTGGCGCATGAGTTTGTTGTAACGGCCATCGCCATGGGCAAGGGCGAGAGTCGCGAACAGCCGTGGGAGCCGTTGATAGAGCACGGAGAAATTCTCGCGGCATGCCTTGAAGCCGAGAGCACATGCGAGCCACGATTTACCGATACCGGCCGATCTCACGACATACTGCCCAAGAACAGCAGTCAATCGTTCAAATCCATTACCCACACCATCCTCGCTCAGGCGAGTGGTGTGCTGTCGTGCGATCCGTTCAACATCGTGGTCGCGTGCACTTCGTCGTCAATTTTCCAGACGGTACACGAGGCCTGCTGCCAGCATGGATGACCGACCTCACTCCTGATCGGTTCCCCTCGGTCGACCATCCCCGGTTGCCACTCGCTGCTCTTCGTGATCTTCACGCCGCAATCGACGCCCAACGGCTATCCTTGGTCAGTTCACACGAGTCGCTGGAGGACAGCGTCGATGTTAAACCGAGACAAACGGCAAGGGCAGCCAGACCTTCTCAAAGTGATGATGGAAACAGGCAGCATAAAGCTGGCTCCGGATGTAAGAATCGAGGTAAGACGCCTGCTCAAACAGTTGTTAATCGCATGCGCAGGCGCCACCGCCGAGGTGGAGCAAAGTGATGAATAAGATAACGGCGGACCATCTGGCGCGTACTGCCTATATCTACATTAGACAGTCCACGCCTGACCAGTTGATACAAAATCCTGAGAGCCGTCGCCGTCAGTATGCTTTGAAGGCCCGCGCCGAAGCTCTCGGATGGCGCGAAGTAATCGTCGTTGACGATGATCTCGGTCGCTCTGGTGGTGGTATTGTGCGCAAGGGCTTCGAACGACTGTTGGTTGCGATCGGCGCCGGCGGTGCTGGTGCCGTCTTCGCGCTTGAAGTCTCTCGTCTGGCCCGCAATGGGCGGGATTGGCACACACTGCTCGAATTCTGTGCGCTGGTCGGGTGCCTGGTGGTCGACGAGAACGATGTCTATGATCCTCGGCTGGTTAATGACCGTCTGCTGCTTGGTTTGAAGGGGACGTTCAGCGAACTAGAGCTTTCAATTATGCGGCAGCGTTCGCATGAAGCGCTGAGACTGAAAGCTAAGCGTGGCGATCTCCATACCAGCGTTGCTATCGGTTATGTTCGCTCTGCGGACGATCGACTAGAGATCGATCCCGATCGTAGGGTCCATGAAGCATTGGCCTTGGTCTTCCATAAATTTGATGAGCTAGGCAGTGTCCGTCAAGTCGCGATTTGGCTTCGAGAGGAGAAGATAGAGCTGCCGACGGTTGCTTATAGTCCGCAGGGTCGTATCGTCGAGTGGCACCTGCCGCGATATAATATGGTACATCGTATCCTAACCAATCCGGTCTATGCGGGTGCCTATGTATTCGGTCGTACCGGATCACATATCAAAGTTGAAGGCGGTCGAAAAGTTATCAGGCGAGGCATTCGCAGAGATCAGGATGCGTGGGAGGTTCTGATTTGTGATCACCATGTCAGATACATCACCTGGGAACAATACCTGCGCAACCAGCGCCTCATTGGGGAGAATGCCAACATGAAAGGGGCGATGGTAGCTGGTTCAGTTCGCAACGGAGGAGGAGTGCTAGCAGGGCTGCTGCGTTGCGGACATTGCGGGCGTAAGCTGAACGTATACCACAACGGTTTGCGTGGTGTGGCTCGTTATGTTTGTAGCGATGCTTCAATTAACCATGGTGTTCGGCACAAGTGCATAGCGTTTGGTAATATGAGAATCGATGCCGCGGTTGTCGCTGAGGTAATGCGGGTCATCTCACCGGTGGCGATCGAGGCAGCGCTGGATGCAGTCGCGGAGTATCGACAAGACACCACCGATCGTATCAATCAGTTGCTGCTCTCTCTTGAGCAAGCGCGCTACGAGGCAGATAGGGCCCGCCGACAATACGATGCTGTGGAACCCGAGAATCGTAATGTCGTGGTTGAACTCGAGCGCCGGTGGAATGAGAGACTGGCAGCAGTTGCACGGATAGAAGACGATATTCGATTGGCGCAAGAGGCTCAGCCAGTGAGCCCGATATCGACGGAAGAACAAGCCCAGCTGTTGGCGCTTGCCGAAGATCTGCCTCGGGCATGGAACCATGAGGCGACAACTATTGAAATACGTAAACGGCTACTTCGCGCTGTACTCGAGGAGATTGTAGTCATGGCTGGACCTGCTCATCTCAGCCTAAAGCTTCATTGGAAGGGCGGTGAGCACACCGCTCTTGAAGTTCCAAGAACCCGTCCTGGTCAGCACCGATGGAAGACCAGTATTGAAGTCGAGCAACTGATTTGCGATCTCGCCCGGCAACTACCGGATCGTAGCATTGCTGACGTTCTCAACAGATTGGGTATGCGCTCGGCGAAGGGACATACCTGGTCACAGCTCCGGATTCGAAATTTTCGCGCCGAGCGCGGCATCGCGATTTATCGTGAGGGAGAGCGGTCTGAGAGGGGTGAGCTTAACTTGGACGAAGTTGCAAAGCATCTTGGTGTGAATAAAACGAGAGCCATACGACTGATCAAGCGCGGTATCCTCCCAGCGATGCAAACTTGCCCGGGTGCACCTTATGTAGTTCGCAAGGATGATCTTGATCGGCCATTAGTCCGGTGTGCTCTCGGGAATAGACGAGCAGTGACATACGATAAGCGGCAAAGTCGCCTTGAATATCAGTAAGATGGGGAGATGTGCATTATGTCACCACCTCGGCTGGACCGGTGAAGAGGCAATGGCGGCTATCGCGGATCCAGTCGCAGCTGGAGAGGGTGAGGAAGAGCTTTCGGCTAAGTGCGCGCGGGGTATTGAAGTCGATATCCTCGATCGACGCCTGGTGGCGCAGCTTTGCGGCGCGGGCGCGCAGCTCGAAGCGTTTCTGCTGGCGCATGGTCGACTCATGTTCGAGCAGGATGCCGAGCCATTCGAGATGATCGAGA
>JASHVB010000813.1 GCA_030039695.1 Acetobacteraceae bacterium | reverse complement strand
CTGGCGGTCCGGGTCGAGCCGCAGCACCTGCCGGGCGCCCGCCTGGGGGTGGTGCCAGGCGAGGTGCTGGAAGCGGGCCCATTCGTCGGCCGGCGTGACCACACCGCCCCACCGCCGCAGGAACTGGGCTTCCTGCGCCGGGTCGGCCACACCGGTAATCCAGGCCTGGCGGGCGTCGTTAGCTGCCTCGTCGTTGCGTTTCGCATTGGCCAGCACTGTGGCGCAGCGCAGCAGCGCAGGCGCCTCGGTGGGGGGATTTGGGTCGGCGCATTGCGTCAGCACGTCTGCGTCGTCGGCATCGGCGGCGATTGCCTGCTGGCGACGGCGCTCCAGCAGCGCCTGGTTTGGCCAGTCAGGATTGTCGCGCATGAACCGGGCGATTTCGCCGGGTGTCGCCGCGCCCGGATCGAGCAATCGATAGTACAGGACCAGCTTCTGGGCCACGGGATCGGCAAAATTCGCGGCCTCCGCCGCGGCGGCACTCCAGCGGTTGGCGCGGATGTCGGAGATTGGGTTGCCGAGCTGCGCGCGCGCAGACGCCGCTTGCAGCATCAGCACGGCGAGCATGGTAAGAACGGGCCGAATCGGTGGGCGCATGCTGCGTTCTAGCGCGCTGCGGCCTTGCGATGCATCAGTTGCACGCCTAGCCTGACCCTCGCTGGCCCGGTGCGGCCGGGGCGCCACCCAGGGAGAGAGCCATGTTCAAGGGATCGCTTGTCGCGTTGATCACCCCGATGCGTGAAGACGGGTCGATCGACGAAAAGGCGTATGCCGAGCTGGTGGACTGGCAGATCAAGGAGGGCACGCATGGCCTTGTTCCGGTCGGCACCACCGGAGAGAGCCCGACCCTCTCCCTCGAAGAGCACAAGCGGGTAGTGGAGATCTGCGTCAAGATGGCGAAAGGCCGCGTACCAGTGATTGCCGGCGCGGGCTCCAACTCCACCGAAGACGCGATCGACCTGACGCGGCATGCAAAGGAAGCCGGCGCCGACGCGGCCCTCATCGTCACCCCGTATTACAACAAGCCAACGCAGGAAGGCATGTACCTGCACTTCACCGCCATTGCCGATGCGGTCGATCTGCCGATCATCATCTACAACATCCCGCCGCGCAGCGTCGTCGACATGACGCCGGAGACGATGGGGCGCCTGGCCAAGCATCGCAACATCATCGGCGTGAAGGACGCGACTGCGAATCTGACCCGTCCGCTGCATCAGCGCCGCACCTGCGGTGAGGATTTCTGCCAGTTGTCGGGCGAGGACCACACCGCACTCGCGTTCAACGCCGCCGGCGGTGTGGGCTGCATCAGCGTGACCGCGAATGTCGCGCCGCGGCTGTGCAGCGAAATGCAGACGGCGTGGATGGAAGGCCGGTTCGGTCAGGCGATGGCGATTCAGAACCGACTGGTGCCGTTGCATGACGCGTTGTTCACAGAGACCAGCCCCGCGCCGGTGAAGTACGCCGCGTCACTGCTGGGCAAGACGAGCGAGCACTGCCGTCTGCCTCTGGCGCCGATCATGGAGCCCACGCGCGCGAAAGTCCGGGCGGCGATGACGGATGTAGGGCTGCTGAACTGAGGCGATCAACGGCGCTGCGAACCGCTGTCCGTTCGGCTCGCTCAGGCGGCTGACCGGGATTGACCCCGTCACCGTGTCGGCCATGGGACTTCGCTTGGACGGCGTTCCCGGACCAATGGAGCCCGAGGCATCTCGGAGCACGGCAGAGCGGACACCCTGCGCCGGTGGCGGGCGATGGGCCTGGGTCAGGCGCGGGCGGATGGCTTGGGCGGCGGGGCTTTTGTCCTCGGCTTGCGGCCGCCTGACACACGTCCGCTGCGCGCGCCGAGTGGGTCTCGTTCCGTCTCCGTTGGGAGGTTGCGGAGCGACCCGGCTCGCATCGGCTTGGCTCACGATGATGCCAGCGCCTCGCCGCCGGAAACCCCGAATGCTATCCTAAGTCCATGGCAGAATCGGAACGAAAAAAGGGCCTGATCTCGCACGGTGTTGCGGCAACCAACCGCAGGGCCCGCTTTGACTATACGATCAAAGAGATGATCGAAGCCGGCCTGGTGCTGAAGGGACCCGAAGTAAAGTCACTTCGCCGCGGTCGCGCCACGCTCAACGAGGCGTGGGCCGGAGAGCGCGACGGTGAGATGTGGTTGTTCAACGCCTACATCCCGGAATACCAGGGCGGCGTGCTGTCGCGCTTCGAGCCGCGCGCGCCGCGCAAGTTGCTGTTGAAGCACCGGCAGATCAACCAGCTAACAGGCGCTATCAGCCGGCAGGGGGCGACGATCGTGCCGCTACAGATCCATTTCAATGACCGCGGCCGCGCCAAGGTGCTGCTGGGCATCGCGGAAGGTCGCAAGAAGCACGACAAGCGCGCCGCCATCGCCGACCGCGACTGGCAGCGCGACAAGGCGCGGCTGATGCGGGCACGCGGCTGATGACCGACGACGTGGAGATCAACGGCGCGATCCGCAACAAGCTGATCGCACGCAAAGAGGAATGGGCGCGCGAGGGAAGGCTGCTGACCGGCAGCACCGGCGATCCGGCGCGTGAGCGGTTGCCGCCGGGGCAGCGCCTGGTGCGGGACTGGCCGGTGCTGGATCTCGGCGCGGAGCCGGACGTGACGCCGCAGAAGTTTCGTCTGGACGTCGATGGCGCGGTGGCAAACCGGCTCAGCCTGACGCTCGACGAATTCATGGCGCTGCCGCAGGCAGAGAGTATCTCTGACATTCACTGCGTCACCCAGTGGTCGCGTTACGACAATCACTGGAAGGGTGTCGCCGCGCGCACGATCTTGGACCGGGTCCAGCCGAAGCCCGACGCACGGCACATCACGTTCCATTCGTATGACGGCTACACCACGAACATCCGGCTGGACCAGTTCGATCAGCCGGACGTGTTCTTAGTGCATGAATGGGCGGGCAAGCCGCTCACGCGCGCGCACGGCGGACCCGTCCGCATGCTGGTTCCGCGCTTGTATTTTTGGAAATCGGCTAAGTGGTTACGGCGAATCGAGTTCACCATCAGCAGCCGCCCCGGCTTCTGGGAACGGCGTGGCTATCACAACAATGGCAATCCTTGGCTGGAAGAACGCTACGGCTGAACGGGAGGGGATGGCATGGCAGACGAAACACTAGCGTGGGACTTCGGTTTTCCCTCGATCGGCGACGGACAACTGGAGTTGGGCGCGTTCAAGGGTAACGTGTTGTTGGTCACGAACACGGCGTCGTTTTGCGGCTATACGTATCAATACGAAGGGCTGGGAAACCTGCATCGTGCTGAGGCTGCACGTGGCCTCACCGTGATTGGCGTGCCGAGCCGCGACTTCAACCAGGAATCGCCGGACAATGCCACGGTGAAGGCGTTCTGCGAGACACGCTACGGCGTGGATTTTCCACTCGCCGGCATTTCGCACGTGCGCGGGCCGCTTGCGGCTCCGTTCTATGCGTGGGTGCGTGACACGCGTGGCTGGCAACCAGACTGGAATTTCAACAAGGTGCTGATCGGCCGCGATGGACGTGTGGCCGGCACGTTCGGGTCCGGCGACGAACCGGGTAGCGGGCGGCTTCATCAAGCGATTGCAGCGGAGCTGGCGAAGACGGCGTGACCGTTCGCGCCCAACACCGGGCGCAAAAACCAACAGGGGGAAACGATGGCCATCAACGTGTCTGAGGTGGTCGATGACGCGCGCTTCAATGCCTTCCATCTGCGCATTGCCGTGCTGTGCGGCATCCTGATCTTTTTCGACGGCTTCGACCTCACGGCCATCAGCTATGCCGCACCGCAATTCATCAAGCTGTTTGGTATCGCCCGCCCGATGATCGCCCCGGTTTTCTCCGCCGGATTGCTCGGCCTGACCATCGGTGCCCTGTGCTTCGGCTTCATCGCCGACCGAATCGGCGCCAAGCGCACCTTTCTGTTTTGTGGCGCGATGTTCGGCGTATTCTCGATCGCGACCGCGTTGGCGCATTCACTGACCTGGTTGCTGATCTGGCGGTTCCTCGCCGGACTGACGCTCGGCGGCGCCTCGCCGATCTCCATCGCCATCGCCAGCGACTACGTTCCGAAACAGGTGCGGGCGTCGGTGACGATGATCATGTATATCAGTCTCGCACTCGGCGCGGTCGCGGCAGGCTATGCCTACGGCTTCATGTCGGTGTTTGGCTGGCGTACGGTGTTCTGGATCGGCGGCGTTCTGCCGATCGTGCTGACCCCGGTATTCTGGGCACTGCTGCCCGAACCGCTGGTTTTCCTGGTGATGCATGATGCGCCGGCCGAGCACATCCGGTCGATCCTTATGCGCGTCAATCCGGCGCGCGACTATTCGCACCAGTTCAGCTTCACCGTCGCACACGAGAACAAGGCGGGCTTTCAGCTGGCGCAGCTCTTCCGGGACGGACGTGCCGCGATCACGCTGGCGCTCTGGGTTGTGTTCTTCACCTCGTTGATCGCGATCTATTTCTTCAACTCCTGGCTGCCGACTTTGCTCACCGGGCGCGGCTTTTCGGGCAAGGAGATCGTGGTGATTGCCACCTCGCTGCAGTTTGGCGGCATCGTTGGCACGCTGATCGCGGCGTTCATCGTCGTTCGGCTGCCGGGGTTCCTGACCGCGGGCGGTGCTTATATCGCCGCTGCCGCGGCGATGCTGGTGCTGGGCAACGGCGGCAGTGGCGCCGCCTTTTTGGCCTGCGCGGTGCTGGCCGTCGGCATCTTTCTGATCGGGGCGCAAAGCGTGCTGAACGTCAGTAGCGCCATCGTCTATCCGCCAAGCAT
>JASHVB010000812.1 GCA_030039695.1 Acetobacteraceae bacterium | reverse complement strand
GCCTTCGCGCTGCAGAGACTTGATGGCGATCTCCAGCCTGCCGATAAATCGACCGCAATTCAGCTCGCTGCGAGCATCTCCCCGGGCCTCAAGCCGATACCACCGGAGATCGTGCTGCAGTCGAGGGAAGCCCTCTCCGCCGGCCCATCCTCCTGGGCGGCCACCTTGTCTTCCGTCTCCACCGCCGCGCCGCCGCCGAAGGCCGCTCCACCAAGCCCTCCGCAGATCGAGGAGCTCAGCCGCATTGCTATTATGGACCAGAAACTGCGCATCGCCTTCGTGACCTCGCTCAATCCCGATTGCTCATCACCTGGCCTCGTCAGCGTTCGCATCGTCGAGCCGCCGCAGCATGGCAATGTGGTGGTCAATCACGGCACCGGGTTCACAAACTATGCGCAGAACAACCCACGCGTGGATTGTAACAAAAGCCGCAGGGAAGGCACGGTTGTCCTCTACGAACCGAATTCCGGCTCTGTTGGCGCAGATTCGGTTACGCTCCAGTTCACCCCGCCCGCCGGCGGCCCGCTCAAACGGCATTATTCCATCAGCATCGATCCCGGCCCCACAGCTGAGGGGGAGCGCGTGGCGGGCCCTCTTCGATCGGCCAAGGCGATTGAACACGCGCGGGTGGCGGTCGCCGACCAGATGCTGCAGCTCGCCTTTCTGCCCGAACTCAATCCGGATTGCTCGTCGATCGGCTACGCGACCGTCCGCGTCATCGAGGCGCCAAAACACGGAACGCTTGTCGCCGAGAAGGGCACCGGGTTCAGCACCTTTCCGCAGACCAACATCCGCTTTGACTGCAACGAGCGCCGGACCGCGGGCGTGAACCTCTCCTATACCCCGGAAGCTGGATATGTCGGCGGCGATTCCACGACAGTCGGCGTGATCAATACCGACGGAACCTACAGAAAGCTGCACTACAAGATCGAGGTCAAATAGTATTACGTTGCGGATCGACGGCGCCGATCTTGCTACCTTCCGGCCAACGCCTTCGCGTCTCTTTGGCCCCTTGCTCACTAAAAGCTCCCTACAGCCGCGGCCACGTGGTCCGAATGAACCCCCCGGCGCGCCAGTTGTTCCGTTGGGGCACTTCACAGAGAGGACAAACCAGGAGACCCGTGTGTGACACACTCGGGCACTTTTTCGAGGGCGTTTGAGCTGGCACCCTCAGAGCGGAATGTTCGCTCGCGCTCACTCGCGCGTCTCTGGCTCTTTGTTTGATCGCGTGATTCAGACCTCCGGCGATTCCGTTTGCGGTCATCATGCGCTAACCTGCGACACTCCCGTCGCACTCCACGGGCGAGCTAAGCTATTGAGAATTATAACGATGCAAGAACAGTCGCATTTGCCCCCCGCCGTTGGTGGATGGCTCCTCGATGACTTGCGTTATGCCCTCAGCCCTCCACGTGACCAGCAGGTGGCTAAACTGCTTGCTCAGCACGCTCCTGAAGAGACATTCGTTTTGTTCAACGACGACCTGCCGGTGGGCACCGCCAGCCTGGTCGCCAATGACCTGCCGTCACGCCCGGATCTGACGCCGTGGCTGGCAAGCGTACTAGAGCGCCTACAATTTCGTGGCCGCGGCTACAGCGCACCTCTGATGAAGCATGTCGCAAGAGTTGCTGCCGAATCCGCGGTGGTTCTGTGGCTCTACACCTAGTCATCGGAGCCGATCTATGCCCGCCTCGGGTGGCAACGTGTTGGGGGAACACCCCCTCATGTGACTCACGTCAGGGTGCTGGCGCGACAGTGCAACAGGAAGAATCGTCCGCTCCGCGTCAGCTAGATCCGGATGTCGTGCACTTGACTTAGCTTAGCATATCTAACAGGGAGACGTCCGTGCCAAGTGCCGTCAGCCTGCGGAGGCTTCGCCCTCTTGCGGCATAACTTCCACCGAGTCCGGCCGAGAACACGGTTGCATCGAGCGGCGCCTCTGCGACCTCGCAATGCTCGCTGCACGCGCACGCGACGTCGGAGCAACCGACATCGATTGGGCCTGATCAATAGCAGGAATTCGGCGTCGCCTGGATGAGACGTCTGTGCCGAACAGCGCAACCACCAGCAAGGTTGTTTTCGAGGAACGAGCTCGATATGCTCACACGCTCGCTCGACGCCTTTCCGATAAGCCAGCTATGGGCTCTTTCCGCTACCGACGCTCAATTAGCATGGTGCCTGGCGTACGGGTCAACATTAGCAAACGCGGGATCAGCAGCGTCTCGTTCGGTGGCCTGGTGCGACACTGCGGACGTAGCCTATCACCGACTCGCTGGCATCGAGCACGATGTCATGAATGGCGGTGACACGCCAATGGCCTTCGTCGAGATCGAGTTGAAGCGTCCAGAAGCGCGCGTATTCGCCTAATGCAAGAAGTTCCCTAGCGATACCAATTTCCGTTGCGGTATTCGCCCTGCCAGTGGCCTCCCGCGTCGTACCAGCCGGGGCGGCCGCCGTAATACCCTCGATGCCAACCGGGTCCCCACCCTGGGGGATATGCAAAGCAACCCGCGAGAGCCAGCGCGGCAAGCACGATAACCATCGTTCTGAGCAATTTTGCCTCCGGACCGTGACGGAAATCGCCGTCGATAGGGCCTCGAAAGTGTGGCTAACGTATGGCTCGGGAAACGGGCTAGCGCCGTTACGCGGCTGCTCAGGTCAGAGAGGCCCCCCAAAGGTGACGGAGCGGCACCAGCTCGCAGCGCGGACGAACTCATCAAGCCAACAAGTTGTCCACGGCCGATATCGACTGGGTCGCCCTGGCGGGTCGGCTGAGTCGCCTCAACGCCGCTGCGGCTCGGGTGCCGTGGTGGCCTGCGCGCGGAACAGCGCATCGGCCTTCTGCCTCTGGGCGTCCGAAAGGCCGAGGTAGAGGCTGTCGAACGCCGTTGCCAGGCGCTGAGTACTATCAGCGTAGCTTCGGGCTATCTCTGCGTACGAGTTCATGTTCTCAACCGCGCTCATTCTGGCGGCGTTCGAAGCTCGCTCGGCAAACAGGGCCTGCGTCTGCGCGGCGTTGTCGTGCATGACGGCCGCGAAACTATCCCAAAGCGGCAACTCGGCAGCGGTGATGCCGAGCTGGGATTTGAGCGTCGCGATGCGCTGATTTACGGCAGCCGCGGTCGCGCCGGTCAGCGCGGGAGCGGCGGGCTGGACTGGCGTCGCGGCAGGCGCGCTGGTCGAGGGAGTGGATGTGGCAGAGGGAGATGCCGTCTGCGCGTAGGCGGCGGCGGGAATCGTCAGCGCCGCCAAGACGGCGACACACAACATCGCGGGAATGGTCATTGTCAGCCTCGTGTCAATGAAGATGTGCCGGTAAGCGCGACGCACCGCGATGGGGTCAGCGCCAGATTCCCACCGCAACAACCGGTGGTGCCAAAGCGACCAAGGGTGGCGGCGCAATTGCCGGGAGCACTACCACCACCGGCGGCGGAAGCGCGTAGATGATTGGTGGCGCCAGGATCACAGGCGGTGCGACGACAAAACCGAACGCGACACCGATTGCGAGCCCACCCCAGGCCCAGGCGCCTACACCCCAGCCCCAGTCGACTGCGTGCCATCCCCACGGATGCCACCACCCCCAGCCGGGATGTCCTGCCGCTGCCCAGCCAAAGCCAACCGCCGGATGCAGCGGATCGACAAAGCCGGGTCTCCCATAGCCATGGAGAGCAGCGGCCATGCCGACCCTCGGACCGTGCCAGCCGCCGGCCGCGCCGTGCCATCCCGCGGGACCGTGCCCAGCTGGTCGCGCCCAACCGCCCCGGGGCGCCGCTCCTCGGCCGGCCCAACCGCCGCCATGGCCCGAGCCGCGGTGGGGCTGAGCAACAGCCGGGTTCGCCGCCAGCACGAAGAGTGCTGCCAATGTGGCGACCAGCCGGTGCGACCACCAGCGGAAGGCGATGGCGCGGTTCCGGCGATCGGCCAGACGGCGGTCTGATTGCGTCGACATGCCGGCGCCGATTTGGCAAGCGGAACATGACCGCATTAGGGCGGCCGACAATTCTTTCACCAAAGGTTGACCATCCTCCCCGACTGCGATCGTTAACCACCCGCCCGCCGCCTCGCGGTGCGGCGGCGGCTCATGGCAAAATCGCCCCCAAACCCAGGGCGAGATGATGCTCGTTTGAGAACGTGTCGCAGGGGTTGCCGCTCGCACGAAACTGGTTGCGGAATAAAGCGCGACACGCGGAGCAAATTGCCACGCTTGAGCAGCTGCTCGTGTTCGACGCATCGCTGAACTTGACGCCCTTCGGTTGGCTCAAGGCGCCGCCGGTCACACCGAAGGCGGACCACATACGCAAGCTGCTCGATCGGCTACGCGACGTGCGGGGTGTCGGGTGCCACCCGGGAGCGCCAGGGCGATCCACGAGAAACGGCTGCGGCAACTCGTGCGCGAGGGCTACCTGTCGGACGCACACCAAGTCGGCCGGTCTGCCACCCGCCGGCGCCGTGCGATCCTGGTCGCAACCGTCCTCGACCTCGAGGCCCGGCTGACGGATGCAGTGCTGAACATGGCGGACAAGCTGATTGGCGGTCTGTTCGCCAAAGCGCGGAATGCGACGCGGCGCCACTATGCGGCTAGCGCCGGGGATGTCGCTCGGCTCATGCGCCTGTTGCGTGGCACGATTGAAGCTCTCGCCACGGCCCGGCCCTGGTTGGACGTCATCATCCCGTCCCAGCATAGTTACCGCTGATCCTGTGAGCCCCGCCAGCTCTCCGGTGTCACGCGCGATCATCCATTCCTCATCCGTGTTAACGAGCGCAGAGAAGATCCTGTCGCCCGCGCTCATAATGCCCGCCGTGCCACCGGCCATTCGACGGTTGGCGTCCTCATCGAGCACGGGGCCGAGCGGTTTCAGGCGGATCCATGCCATCATGGCACGGATCCGCGCCGAATCCTCGCCGCTTCCGTCGGTGGAGGCCATCGCGTCCAGTCGGAGAAGGGGATCGGCCTGGACCTTCGGTGTGCGACGCCTGAATGCGCGCCTCGTGGATGGCTCTCGGCGGCGGAATCTGCGCTGGTCATGGCATCTATGCCAAAGTATGGACAATCACCGGCCCCGCAACCGCCGTAGCGGGTCCTGTCAGCAGCGGCGTTAGATTTTGCTCGATCCAGACAAGTCCGCGTCGGTTAGATTCCTCTGCACCAGCATAGTCGTTGAATAGGCTTATAGCAGTTACCGTATCATCAGGCGCGTACATCACGTAATAGGCTCTGAAACCTGGCACATCACTGATGATCGGAATCGCGCCTTCCTTGATTCTTCGTGCCAGTTCTTCCGCCACTCCTGGCTTGGCCTTGGCCTGACGAATAGCTGCATACATGAACAGTATCTCCCTGGGATGAAGCTGCCTTTGTGCATCCCCCTCAGTTACCCTCGAATAGTATGGGGCCACCGCATGTCACAAATACGCCGGAGCTGATCGAACAGCAATGTGGCGATGGCAGAGTATTCGCAATGGACCGTACCTGATGCTGGTCTGACACTCGCTCAGAAGCCGCGTGCCATGTCGAAACCCTGTTCTTGGGCGCATTCCTCTTCCCTGTAACGCACTGCGGGACATCAAGTCACCAAGGCACGGCATTTCAACGAAGCGCTTTCCTCGATCATTCGCCCCCGCCAGATCTGCTGATAACTGACATCGTCATGCGAGACAGCATCAACAGGGCCGCGCTCGCGCGCAAGGCAAGGATACACAGACAAAAAATTCGCGTTATCTACATCACTCGCCATAAAATTCCTGGCGTCGACCGGGAGATTTTGGTCCGCTGATTCGCAAGCCGCTGGCAGACGACCAGCTTCTGGCGACCGGTGCACAAGAACCGAGCACAAAGGCACCCGGCGGCGCGTCGGTTTGAACTCTGATCGCCGTTGAGCCTCGCGAGTTCGTCTCTCGGCGCTCGCGCGATAGCGAGTCAAACTTCCAGAGTTGCCAGCACACGCAAGGCCAAGGCCCTAGCCCGTTCCAAGCGGAGTGGCACTGCCGTGCAACCATGCCTGCGTCGCCGTTTGGTCGGCTGCCAGGCCGCCGAACGAACCGACGCGCGCACCGGCAGCGGTCGTTTGATCCATCATGCCCGGGCCGTTCGTGGAATGCGGAGCTCCGTCCCCGATGCCTGGAAGACCGGGCAGCAGGTCGTTCACGCCGCCGTGGCGCGCGTGCGCGGGCAGCAGCTCCCCGAACCCGGAGCCAGCGGCACCTGCCTCACCCCCCTCGGGCGTTGCTAGAAAGGCCTGCAGCTCCCCGCTGCTGTCCTCGTAGTATCCAGTGACCTCACCACGGTCGTTGATGGCCGTGACGACGGTGTCACTGGCACCTGGGACATTCAGCGTGGTGAATGTACCGTTGTCATAGACGAAACCGTGCTCGCCGCTGCTGTCGGAGTAGGTTCCGGCAACCTCGCCGCGGTTGTTGATGGCCTCGGCGCTGGTGCTGCTGGCACCCGGGACATTCAGCGTGGCGAAGGTACCGTTGTCATAGACGAAGCCGTGAGAGACGCCGCTGCTGTCGAGGTAGAATCCGACGACCTCGCCACGACTGTTCATGGCCTCAGCGAAGGTGCTGCTGGCACCCGGCGCATCCAGGGTGGTGAACGTGCCGTTGTCATAGATGAAGCCGTGGTACTCGCCGTTCTCGAAGTAGCCTCCGGCGATCTCGCCACGGTTGTTGATGGAATCGGGGTTGGTGCTGCTGCCACCCGGGGCATTGAGCGTGGAGAACGCACCGTTCTCATAGAGGAAGCCGTGCACGCCGCTGCTGTCGGAGTAGGTTCCAACGACCTCGCCACGGTTGTTGATGGCTTCGGGCTCGGTAAACTCGGCACCCGGGGGATTTAGCGTGGTGAACGTACCGTTGTCGTACACGAAGCCTTGCTCACCGCTGCTGCCCTGGTAGGTTCCGACGACCTCCCCACTGTTGTTGATGGTTTCGGGGTCGGTGCTGCTAGCACCCGGGGCACTCAGCGCGGTATATGTACCGTCGTCGTAGACGAAGCCGTGCTCGCCACTGCTGTCGTAGTCGACTCCGACGACCTCGCCGCGATCGTTGATGGCGGTGACGTTCGTTTGGTAGCTTTCCGGCGGCGCGATGGTCGTGAAGGAGAACGACGGCGTCGGCCTCGCCATGGTCGGAATTGCCAGAAAGGCGTCGCCGCCGCTGGATTCGGCGCCGACGACCTCACCACGGTCGTTGATAGCGTGAAGATCGGTATCGGGGGGACCCGGGGCATTCACCGTGGTGAACGTACCGTGGTCATAGACGAAGCCGAACTCCTCGTCGTTACTGTCGACGTAAATTCCGGCGACCTCGCCACGGTCGTTGATGGCAGTGGCTTCGGTAAAGGTGGCGCCAGGGACATTCAGCGTGGTGTACGTGCCGTTGTCGTAGGTGAAGCCGTGCCCGAACCCGCCGGCGGTGTAGCTTCCGACGACCTCGCCATGGTTGTTGATGCCGGTGGCCTGGGTATAGGTGGCACCCGGCGGATCCAGCGTGGTGTACGCGCGGTTGTCATAGATGAAGCCGAGAGAGACGAAGCTGCTGGTGTCGTAGGTTCCGACCACCTCGCCGCGGTCGTTGATGCCGAAGGCCCCGGTCAAGGTGGCGCCCGGGACGTCCAGGGTGGTGAACGAACCGTTGTCATTGACGAAACCGTAGTCCCCGCTGCTGTCGCGGTACTCTCCGGCGACCTCGCCACGGTTGTTGAGGGCGAGGGCGTTAACGTCCGTGGCACCCGGTGCGGTGATGCCGATCACCTTGTACGACAGCCCTGGCCTTGGCATGGTGGCGCTCCCTCTCTCACTTTATGAGTTCGTCCGCGCTGAGCGAGAACTTTGCATATCGGGCGCGCGTCCGTCACGTGAACTCAGCGGGAATGTTCATGTGAACGCTGCTGGTCAGATGGCCGTCAAGCGGCCGGCTCTCCTGCCATGTTGTTTTGCACTCTATGTCGATCGGCCTTTTTGCGTTTTGGTAAGGGACCAGCAAAGCGAAGCACGACGCCTTGCCCGCTTCACTGGACCGCCCCCGTGCCGTTTCAGTGCGTCGCGCATGGACCCTTTGTCGTTTCAGCGTTCAACGATTGCGTAGTCGCCGTTACGCCGTGGCTTCCTGGTCGGACATGCCAGCGAGCGGTCGCGTATCGCGCATACAAGGCGCGGCAGCGGCGCTGCTCGGCGCGCCATCCCATGCTGCGATGTTCGCCGGTGCCGCTCCGACGTCGTGCGGCGACGGATCGGGTGCGCCGCCCGGCGCGCCGTCTGTGATCGCACGCAAGGCACGCCGGGTCTGGCGCACGACCGCGTCGAGATGGGCCATGGCCGCTTCGAGAACGGTGTAGTCGAAGGCCCCCCGCTCGATCGGCGCGAGCGGGGGCAGCGGCGGCGGTGTCACATCGGGCACATCCTCTTCGTCGTCGTGGCGGGTCCGCCAGCGCCCACGATAGAGCCGGCGCACCACCGCCGTGAGCGGGGTCAGACCCTGCAGGCCAAACAGCCGACGCTTCGCGCATGCGTCACCTCGAACGCGATCTCGTCCGCCACCAGAGCGCGGAGGATGCGGATGGCGTTCTTCACCGCGATCCCGAGGATCCGCGCGAGCGTTGTCCGGGAGAGCATCGGGGCCGCCGCCAGCGCATCGACCGCCCGCGCGTCAAGGACGCGTGGTTGTTCCTCGTCAGTGATCTCAAGCGCATCGGTTCCATCGCGCGTCGATCATGGGCGAGGGTCAGTCAATAGGCCCGCTGTATTACATTAAAGGCCGGCAGCCGGAGTGTCACGATCCACGATCGCAGTTCACCCGATCGGGTCCGCGCGCACATTCACACAGGTTGCAAGCAGGAGATTTGTCGAGCACCCCGATGAAGACGAAAGAGCTGCGCAATACTGACATACCTGCGCCGTTCATAATGATCACCGAAGTCATCCAAGATCGATAACAGGCAATCCGATATCGCCTGGTCGCTACGCGATCGCGGCAGCCTTCCGACGGACTACGGACGTCGTTCCGCCTGGGCCGCTGCCAGCAGCAAATCAATGAACGTTTTGAGTGTCATGCCGACCGTGCCGCCAGCCCGCACGCCGGCCGATGTGAGATGCGACAGAACGCCGCGTTCATACAGTGCGCGGGAATCACCGATCGGCGCGCTGGCCGCAGACGTCGTGCCCGCGATGATGCCATCGGCATCAAGTACCGGCAGCCGCGCGATGCCCGCGCCGTCCAGACCGACGCCGGCGTCGGAGAAGAACACGGCATATATCCCGCGCGGGATGAGTGTGTCGCGCCGTCCACCCGGTAACGCCGCGTGCGAGGCTGTAATGACAATCTGACCGGTGTCCTCGGGGCGAATCATGCCGACTGAGTCGGCACAAATCAGCTTCGGTTCGCCGGCAACATCGCGCAGCGTGACGCGCGTGCCCTCTGTGATCGGAGGTGGCGCAGCGGGCGGCACCGAGGCGGTGCGCATCCGCTCTGCGCAGTTGCGCACTGTCTCGCCGGGGAAGCAGCCAAGGGCGGCCGCCGCGCGATTAACATGGCTAATGATACCGTGCGCGAGAATATGTTCGCCGTCGCCGATATGGCACGTTTCCGCAGATGCAGTGGCGGCGGGCAGGCCGATCTGGTCCAGGTACGGAAGTCCGGCAATGCCAGCCTTGTCGGCGCCGACACCGGCATCGTTCATGATGACACCGCGGATGCCCCATTTCGCGGCGTTGAACGCATTATATTTGCCACCGTAGGAGCCAGAAACGATGACGGCGCCGGCATGAGCGGCCGTGGCGTTTGAGCAACTGGGTAGGGTCACGACGTTGGATGTGGACATGTTGAGTGCTCCGGTCATCGTTGGGCTCCCAAGGGCGCCCATGCTGTGAGCGAATGCTAATGCAGAATCGACATTGCGCACCATAGCACATGGTTCTAACACTGAATGGCATCGATGATGACCACCCGAGATCCACCGTTAGCTCGCCCTCGAGAGCTGCGCATTCCCTTACCACCCACAGCGGCAGTGAGGCGACCCCAGACGCTAGTACCGGGGTTTGACCGATTGCCTGACGAGCCGCCTGATCCCTCTGGTTCCTTCCCTGGGCCTCTGTGCGGGAGGTCCGCCTATGACCGAGGCCGTGTGAAAACGTCGGGCCGTAACAGCAACAAGCAACATCGTTAGTTGCCGGCAAGTTCACCTGAAATCATCAGGTTCGTTGGTGGCCTCGATGCAACAGCATATTGCGCGATACCTGCCACGACCTGCGATTTCATCCAGCCTGGACGCTTCCCGGCCATCAGCTGGCCGTTCTGCTGGTTCCAGTAGCGGACATTCACAGAGGAGCTTGGCTGGCGGCACGGCACCCCTGGGTCGCCCTGGCAAGTTCTGTCGCTGTCTCTAAATCGTTATGGCGGTTCGCAATGATCCCGGGGAGTCACGCAATCCGCTCATTTGCGGCTCGTTTCGCCAACACCTAGATTCGACAGCGAATTCGTCGGTTCATCCGAGACCGAGGCCGACCCTCTCGTGGATGAACGTGGCAGAATAGGGGACAGCTGGCCTGCTGATTAAAATTTGCGCTTACCCGACAGGAACCATGCAAGCTATCATGCAAGATCAATGCTGCTTTTTGATCGCGATGCTCGGCCATATTGGGTCGATCACGCGGCTTGGCTGGCCGCTTGCCTACTGCGCGAATTGCGCGGATGCTCCTTAAGCGATCTTCCCGGGCGCTGGCCGTAACCCGGAAGCAGGGGGTGCTCCAGGATGATGCACGGCGCCAGCGCTATATTTGTGCCGAGCAAGCCATGATACCCATGGGATGTCCCTTGCTGCAGAGCCTCGACTGGGCGCGAGTCCGGCAGGTATTCGACAATATGCCGATTCGTGTTGCAGCGCTCGATCGCTGGCACCGCTATTTGTATGTTAATACCGAGTGGATCAATTTCCATGGTAAGTCGGAAGATACGATTCTCGGCTCTAGCATCACCGAAGTATACAACGAGGTGCACTTCGCGGATCTGCTTCCGCAGGCCGAGCGCGCCCTCGCCGGCGAGGGCGTTGAGTCGACCAATTGGATCCAACTTCCCTGGGGGCGACGCTATGTGCGTCGCACTTTCGCTCCATTGTATGACAAAGCAGGCGCGGTCGAGGGATATTTCGTCTTCACCAATGATCTGACCAATCTGCGTCAGACCGAGGAGAGCCTGGCCGAGCAGGCGGCAGCGCGGAGTGCAAGCGAGGCAGAGCTGGATCGCCATCGCGAAGCTTTGCACCAGAGCGAGAAGATGGCGGCTTTCGGTTCGCTGCTCGCCGGTGTCGCGCATGAATTGAACAACCCGCTCTCTATCGTCATCGGCAATGCACTTCTGTTAGCGGCGGAGATGGAAGGATCCGCGCAAGCCGAGCGAGCGCAGCGGGTGCAGGCGGCGGCGGAACGCTGCGGACGCATCGTACGCAGTTTCCTCGCGATGGCCCGCCAGCATAAGGCCGAGATGCAGCCGACGACGATGCGGTCGCTGGTCGACGGCACTTTGCAGCTGCTGGCCTATCCTCTGCGGACCAGCGGCGTGACCGTGGCGCAGGAGATCGCGCCTGATCTGCCGGATGTGCTGTGCGATCCGGACCAGATGATCCAGGTGCTCAGCAATCTGCTGACCAATGCGCGTCACGCGCTGGAAGACAGGCCGTTGCCGCGCCGGGTGCGACTGACGGCCCATGCCGCGGGCGA
>JASHVB010000811.1 GCA_030039695.1 Acetobacteraceae bacterium | reverse complement strand
AGCCGTACTCTCTGATTTGGCGCCGTTTCAGCGATTCAGTGTACGGCTCGGGCGGACGCACGGAGCGCGTCCAGCCATACTCGCAGATCGTTGCATCGATGTTGCCTTGTGTCACACCGGGATCGATCGCCCCGGGCGTCAAGCCGGAATCCGGCAAGCCATCCGTTCCCAAGTACACCGCATCGGTCACGACCGGTGTCGTCGTCAGGTCTGGCAGGTCATGCCCACCGCCGACACCGGCCTTGATCAGCGCTACGAGGACAATCATCCCGGCACCAACGATTGAACCAGGGACGCCTTTCATTTCCGGCGGCCCTATGGCGTTGGACTTACTGTGAGAGGCTTCAGGAAGATCACACCAACATTGACCCCGGCCGCGAGCCTCACCGTTGGGCCGTTTGGCCGGTCTTGCAGCAGGAAATTCTGCATTTGCGTGCCCGCCGCGCCTGCCGCCACCCCAAGCTGCTGATTGAAGTTCAGATGATTCTGCGCCGTGTAGCCGCCGAGCGGGCTGACAGCGACCGTCGCATTCGACTGCTCGATCGCCTGACCAAGACCGGCGACGAACGCCGCCGCCACGGGCAGCACAAACCGCGACATGATGTGCGGGTCGACACTGCTCGCCACAGCCGTTTCCATCGAGTCAGGCGCGATGACCAGCGCATCGATGCTCTGCTGCTCGCCGTCCTGCAATGTGATCGAGTTCAGCTCGACCACCAGGCGGTCACCGCGGCGGGAGAAGGTACCCGTCATGTCGTCGCCGGCAATCGGCCCGGACTCCGCCGTCACCACAACCGGCCCACCGGTATCCGAGTTGGCTTCCAGCTTGGTCCGCGCGTAGACGCCCTTCCCGGCCGGGATCAGCACCGTCGCCGGCGGCGTCTGTGCGTTAGCGGATCCCCTATAGCCGCTCCGCGAAGCTGAGGCGGGTTGTACCTGGTCTTGCGCCTGCGCGCGCGACCCTTCGCCTGACGCACCCGCGCCCGTTTTGTTCGGATCGAGATAAACCTGGGTGGCTGGGGCCGGCCCGTTACCCCAGTCCGCCAGCAGCGAGCCAACCGCCGCCGCGTAGACCTGGCCTTCTTGCCGTTGTTCGGGTGTCGGCTGCGCCTGCGCAGGCGGCGCTTCCGCCGGCCGCGTATAGGCCACTTGCCTATCGAGATGGGCGGGCGCCGCCGCGTGCGCGAATATGCGCGTCGGCGCTGATTGCGTCGGCGCCGGCGCCACCGCCACGGCGGGTTGTGCGGGCACGCCGGCCGGGATCGGCGCGACCGAAGATTGCCCTTTCGCCGCCGCCGTCTCAGCCTGTTGCTGCGCCTGAGCCGTGGCGAGGTGATTGTAATAAGCGTTGCTGTGCATCCCACCCGGCAGGCCGTTCACGTCAGGAAGCGCGGCCACGTGCGATGGCGCTCTCTCGTGATGACCACGCATCAGCACGACACCCGCGACTCCCAGCACGGCAACCGCCACGCCCCCCATCAGGGCCAGACGCCGCGGTCCAGCCGCGCCTGCGCCACTGAGCATCCTGAGACGCGGAGAACCAATGTTGATGGCAGCCATTGCTATTGCCCTCCGAGATGCGCGGCGACCGTTCGGCCGCCGGCCGACAGCAGCACCACGGGCGTTTGCGGGATCGCATAGATGGTCGTGCCGTCCGAACCGTCCTCGGAGGCAACCCATTCCGGTGAGAGCAGCGTGTAGTTTGTGCGGATGTAGTCCTTGCCGCCCATCTCCCACGCCCGCACGGCATCCGGCGACACACCCTCAACAGACAGCGGCACGGCGCTCGACGGCGGCACCCCATCCAGCATCGCCGTGAGATACGGTGCTCCCGTCTCCGGCGTGTCCGGTCGCGTGATAATGTCCTCCCGCGCGTGCGGGCCGCGTCCGGAGACGCGCACCGTCATGTCGGAGTCGTACTGCCCCTTGCCGCTGACGATCATGAAAGCGAGCGGCTTGGGTGCGTTCTCCAGCGTCACGAGCACACCCCCGCGCAACAACGGGCTGTTGGGCTGAAGCTGCAGCACGTTGCTTCCCTTGAACGGCACACTCACATGGAGCCCGACCGCATCAACCGCGGGCGTCTGAGGCCCCGTCGCGCCGGCTCCGCCGGCGGATGTGGCGCCCCCGCTCACCGGAAGCCCATTGGTGTCCCAGGCGATCGGCCATGGCTCACCCGTCGAATCAAGGAACGAGATCGCCGTCGGATAGCCCGGCACCGTCTCGACCATCGTGGTGACACCGCCAGGTCCGAGCGATGCGTTGACATTGCTGGTGATTGGCGATGCGAAAAAGCTCGTGCCGTTATCGCCCGTCGTCGCGTGTTGTGCCGCATTGTAGCGGCGCTTCAGGTCCTCGATCATCGCTGGTGTCAACGGAATGGCAGTGCGGCGCGCCGCCACATAACCGGGATCGTCGAGACCCGGTTCGGACGGCTGCGCTGATTGGCCCTGCGTCGTCTGCGCAAAAGCCGCGCCGGGCAGGCTCAAGCCACAGACGCCCAGTACAACAAGAGCAACTCCCATGCGTCGTGACATCTCACGTCTCCACGAAAAGCTCATGTGATCGGCGGTGCGTTGACCTGTTCGATGGCCACGCCGTCCGGATGTGCGGTATCCGAAGTCCGCGCCACGAGCGCCGTCACCATCAGGTGGTCCGTGTGCGTCTCATTCTCGTTCTCGTAGGTGACAATCAACGGGAACTGGATCTGCCAGGTCATCCGATCGCCGATCACAGCCTCATGCACAATCACGGCCGCGCGCTCGGGCTGCGCCGACGCCACCAGCCGTGCTTCCTTCAGTTTTTGCAGGTTGCCGCTGTTGATGAAGGCGGTGCCGAACGACCGCCAGCCCTCGATCGTAAAGTGTTGGGACGCCTTGCTGAGCTGGTCCCGATAGTTTTTGAAGTCGATCGTGTACGCGGCGACGATCGAGTTCACCGTCCAGACTTCAAGATCAGCCTCGCTCATCACCGGGTAGTCGAGCGGGTAGATCTCCCGCGGGGTGCTGTGGCCGTCCGTATAGAAGTAGTGACTGCGGGGCGGATGCGTGTCGGCCCAGAGCGTGTTGCCAACCAGCGCGACGATCGCCACACCCTGGACGGCGTTCAGAAGAAAGGAGCGACGCAGCAGCAACTGCGTGAACTCCGGAGATGCAATCTTGCGGTCGATCGCCGCGGACTGGTTCCTGCTCATACCGGAACGCTAGAGCAGAGCGACGCGAATGAAGCCTCCCTGAGCTGAAGTTTTTTCTACTCAGCCCGTCAACGACGACCGGGGACGCTGCTTCAGGCCGCGCCGCATCGCCCTGGCGCGCACGTATACGGGCTCGGCGTCGAGCGCGCTGGCGATCGCCGAGATGTCCTTCGGCTTCGCCCAAAGCGCGCGCAGGGTTTCGTCGCGCTTGTCGTCGGTCTGTTGCAAATCGGCGCTCTCCGGAGCGACCTGTGACGTTGTGTCCATTGCCCAAAAGCTCCTCTTCACCATGAAACGCACACGGCGTCTTCACCGCCGGACACATCCGGCAGCGCCACCGCTGCCAGCATCCGTTGCAACAGGAACCCCGGAACCATGCACCGCCGTGCCCAGTTTCCCTAAGCGACGGCGATAGGCGCAGACCTGTACTCAGATGTGGGCGTGATGCTCCTCAGGTCCGCTACGGAGCTTCTTGTAGCCTTTTGTCTTCATAATCTTTGGCGACGTCCGCGGCCCGTGCCGGGTACCCCAGAAATCGATATTTCCCTGGATGCAACGGCGCTTGACCCTGGATTCCTCGAGGGTCTTATCGTAGGGACGGCCTTCGATGTAATCAGGGATGGTCT
>JASHVB010000810.1 GCA_030039695.1 Acetobacteraceae bacterium | reverse complement strand
CCGGCTCGGCTCTCGGGTGAGTAGCAGTTTCGCGCTTGCCGATCAAATTCTACTCCACAGCATGAAGACGGGCCGGAGGCACGGGAAGAAAGGGGGTGCAGCACATGTTGCCCAGGCTTGGCGAGTTACGAGCGACGATCGGGCTACGTTGCCACCCCTGGCAGCGTGCAGTTTTGAACAGTTCGGCAAGTGACCCCTATCAGGCAGTGTGACCTAGTTGTCACAGATGCCGCTGGAAGAAGCTTACAACCAATTGGTTGTGTACATTCTGCGCCTCTGCCCCGAGCCGATGGCCTTCTTGCTCATAGACATGAAGCTCGGGTGAACGCCCCGCAGCATGCAACCGCGCCGCCAAACTTGCGGTCATCGCTGCACTCCACAGCTCGTCGGCCGTGCCGTGGCTCAGAAAGACTGGACCGGTATAGTGCTCAATTTCTATGGGTGTTCCTGGCAACGAGCGATCCGTCTTGCCACGCCAGGTCCAGGCAACTTCGGCTCCCTGAGCAGCTTCGGGCGCCCTCCACCGGATCGTGCCCCCGCCAGCTCCAGATGGTGGTCCCATTGTTCGGGTTCGAGATTCCGAGCGAAAGTCGTTCGCACGAAATGGCCCACGCACGACGTCCGCTGCGGCATGCGCCGCGACGGCATCGGGCAGGCCAAGACACCCATCCACGCTCATTAGCGCAGCTAGCAACAAAGCATGCTCGCCGCCGCGAGACTCTCCATAGAGACCGACCTCGCTGACGAATCGCAAACCGCGTAATCGGACCAGTGCATCCGCGGTCTCATCAAGTGCGACGTTGATGATGTCCCCGGCGTGCCAGGCATTGCCGTCCCGAGAGTAGGCGTGCTGATAGGCGAGGAAACCGTGTACCGCAAGCATGATCGCGAAGCTATGACTCCAACCAGCGAGACCTCCCTCGCTGCCATGCAAAAGGACGATCGCCGGAAAAGGGCCTTCTCCGGGCGGGCTGTACGCCCGGCCAAGCCCGTCCAGATTTCGATGAGTTACACACAAAGACACGTTGCTTTCTGTCACCTCTCACGCTTCCCGGACCACGTTCATCAGGGCTGAACAATCGCAAAGGTGGCCTACTCTACAATGAGATCAATGCGGGAATCGATCGATCTCTCCTGGTCAGGGCGGCTGCACTTTTACCTATAGTGTAACAGGCTGAGGGGCGCCCGTCTCTCCGTGTCACACGCGACCATGGCGGCAAGGCGCTCACGAGGATTTCGATAAAAGTTACTGATCTTATGCCGCTGGTGGCTGCCGGACAGATCGCGCCACATCTCGAATGTCGGCTCTTGTAAAATCCTGGCCGGTAAGCGGACCGGCAGAAAACCACCCGAAGCGGTCACCGGACGAGGCGGTTGGTATTAATTGGCGCGGAGAGACTCTGAATTCGCTAGGCAACGGAGTAGATTACGTTCCAGTCCAGACCGGTGGACGTTTTTGCAGGAAGGCGTCGATACCCTCCTCGGCGTCGCGCGCCAGCATATTGCGGGTCATGACTTCGGCGGCATAGGCGTAAGCATCGGCCAGCGGCATTTCTGTCTGGCGGTAGAACGCTTCCTTGCCGATCGCCAGAGTCAGTGGGCTCTTCCCGGCGATCAGTTCCGCCATGCTGGTGACGGCGGCATCCAGCTCGGTGTCCGGCACAACGCGGTTTACCAGGCCCAACGATTGCGCTTTTGCCGCGTCGATCAGCTCGCCCGACAACAGCATCTCCATCGCGGCCTTGCGGCCAACGGCGCGTGTGAGTGCTACCATCGGGGTCGAGCAAAATAGGCCGATGTCCACACCGGGCGTCGCGAAGCGCGCTGTGCTCGCGGCAACCGCGAGGTCGCACGTCGCGACGAGCTGGCAGCCGGCAGCGGTGGCGATGCCATGCACGCGCGCGATCACCGGCTTCGGCAGATGGACGATACGCTGCATCAGGCGCGAGCACAGGCCGAACGTCTCCACGTAGGCCTCGCGCTGCGGCCGGGCGCGGATTTCACGCAGGTCATGGCCGGAGCAGAAGGCTGAACCGGCACCGGCGATTACCACGACGTGGATATGCGGATCATCGGCGATCGCCGTGAGTTCGGCCTCCAGCGCAGCCATGAGTGACAGCGTGAGGGCATTGCGCGCCTGCGGCCTGTTCAGCGTCAGCCACGCAACGCCGTTACGGTCGCTGCGCAGCAGATCGAGCGATGCGGCGCTGGGCTGATCGTTCATGCCAGGATCCTAACGCGATTGTGCCGCGACGGAAATCGCATCGGCCATGCTTGCAATCCAGGCCGTCGCGGCTGACCGCCTGAACCGCGCAAAATCATGTTGACGGGTCATCCTCCGACGGCTGAGATCTGAGCACGTGCAGCGTGACTTCCGGCGGGCAGTTCAACCGCGCGTCGACGATCGACGTGCCGCTCCCGGTCGCAGTATAGCCTCTCATGCCATGATGGCGCCATGCGCCGCGTACTGTTCGACGCGGTGCGCGGCCTGTCAGCAAAGGTGTCCCCCCCGGCAAGCAGATCTGACCGCCGTGCGTGTGGCCGCACAGCATCAAGTCGAACCCGGCATGTGCCGCGTGGCGGTACGCCGCCGGTGTGTGTGACAACAGGATTGAGACCGCTCCCTCTGGAATGTTCTCTGTCGCGCGGCGGAAGTCCTCCAACCGATAGTAATGCGCATCCTCGATTCCAGCGAGCTGGATCGATGCACCGTCGCGTTCGATCGCCACGTTCTCGTTCAGCAGGAACTGGAAGCCCATGGCTTCCATCGGGGGCACCAGGCGGATCGTGTCGTGGTTGCCGAGCACCGCATAGACCGGATCGTGCAAATGCGGCCGCAGTGCTGTCAGCTCAGTCAACGCCGCATCATACGGGCCGAACGTGTGTGCGCGATAATCGCCGGTCAGCACGCAAACGTCATAGGACAGCCCCCGTACCGCCTCGATCAGCGCGTGGCCCAAACCGGGCGCCGCGTCGATGTGCAGGTCGGAGAGCTGCAACAGAGTGAAGCCATCGAACGGCCGCGGCAGATGTGGCAATGTGACAATGTGCTGGCGCACCGCGATGCGCCGCGCGTTGCGCCGGCCGCGGCCATGCAGGCCGGTGACACGCAGACCTATGCGGATCGCACGCTGGATCGTCTCCGACATGTCCTGCCCGGGCACCTCGAGGGTGCGCCGCAGGCGGCGCGCTTCGTGGTCGCGCTCCATGCCAAGCCGCTGGCTCAGATGCAGCCGCCCGATGCGCGGAATCAGGGTGGCAAGCGCAGCGTCGTCCTCGGGCAGATCGGGTGGTGTCAGCGCAGCAGCCCCCGGGCAGCGAGATTGTGCATCAAGGCCCCGGTGCCGAATGTCCATGGCGCGCACTGG
>JASHVB010000809.1 GCA_030039695.1 Acetobacteraceae bacterium | reverse complement strand
GCGGATATTTACATCGCTGTTGTAGAAATCATTAACTGGGGTGGCCTTCATCTTCGCCGCCACGGCATCTGCATCCAGCGTGCCGGCGGCCTTTACCGACTTCAGCCAGTGGTTGGCGGCACAGTAATTACCCGCATGCAGCAGCCCGGGCACCATGCCGTTCATCTTCGCCGCCCAGCGCTTCGACCAGGCACGCGTCTTTGGCGTCATGTCCCAGTAGAAGGAGTCGGTGTAAACGAGGCCCTGGCACGCGTTCAGTCCTAGCGAGTGCACGTCGTTGATCGCCATCAGCAGCGTCGCCATACGCACGCCAGATTGCGAGATGCCGAACTCGGCTGCCTGCTTGATACAGTTCTGAAGATCAGTGCCGGCATTGGCGAAGCCGAACACCTTGGCGCCTGATGCCTTCGCCTGGACCAGGTAGCTGGAGAAATCAGCGGTGCCGAGCGGCGCGCGCTCCTTGCCGAGCACCTTGCCGCCGGCGGCTTCCACTGCGGCGATGGTGTCGCGTTCCAACGCGTAGCCGAAGGCATAATCGGCGGTGATGAAATACCAGTTCTTGCCACCAGATTTGGTCAGCGCACCACCGGTGCCGTGCGCCAGGGCGTACGTGTCATAGGCAAATTGAATGCCGTAGGGCGAGCACTGCTTGCCCGTGAAATCCGATGACGCTGGCCCCGTGATCAGGTAGATCCGCTTCTTCTCGCGCGAGATCTGCTGGATCGCCAGGCCCGAGGACGATGCGGCGCCGTCCGCCACCACGTCCACGCCGTTATCGTCGATCCACTGGCGCGCGAGATTCGCCGCCACATCCGGCTTGTTCTGGTCATCGCCTTGCACGATCTCGATCGGTCGGTCGAGGACGGACCCGCCGAAATCCTGCACGGCCAGTTCGACCGCGACGCGATTGCCGGGGCCACCGACATCGCGGTACGGCCCGCTCATGTCTGACAACAGGCCGATCTTCACCGGCTTCGAGCCGGTTTGCGCGCGGATAATGCCTGGTGCGGCGAGCGGCGCCGCCGCGATCCCGCCTAGCAGGACACGGCGCGATAGTGTCGTCATCGTATCAATCCCCCTTCGTCGCCGCTGGGTTGAGGCGCGGCGCGGACAGGATTGTGCCGGGCGGGCGGCGGCCAGGGAAGCCGGCTACGCCTCCCGCACCACCGGATTGCACAGCGTACCGATCTGGTTGATCTCCACTTCGACCGTGTCGCCGTGCTTCATGTTCTCGGTCGCGCCCTCGGTGCCCATCCACACGACGTCGCCCGGATAGAGCGTCAGATAGCGAGTCATCGCGACCAAGTAGTCAACCACGCCGAAGACCATGTGGTTGGTGCTGAACTCGATGAGCTGCTTGCCATTCAGGCGGATCCTGGTGACCAGGCTTTCCAGGTCAACGTCAGTCTCGATCCAGGGGCCCATCGGCTTGAACGTATCGGTATTCTTGCTGCGCCACATCGTGCGGTCGCTCTTCTGCCAGGTGCGCTCCGACACGTCGTTGCCGATGGTCCAGCCCATCACCGCGGACAATGCGTTCTCGCGCGTCAGGTGCGTGCATTTGCGGCCGATCACGGCGACCAGCTCACCTTCATACTGTACCTGGTCGGTCGCGTCCTTCGGAATGACGATGGCCTCGCCCTGCGCGATCAACGCGTTGTTGGCGCGGTAGCCGATGTCGGGCTGAGTCGGCAGGTTCGGCATCTGCCCAACCTTCTCGGCAACTTCGCGCACATGTTCTGGATAGTTCATGCCGCAGGCGTAGAAGGTCGGCGGAGCCACCGGTACGAGCAGTTTGGTTGAAGCGAGGGGGAGGCGGGAAGGTGTACGCTCCCACGTATCGAAGGGAGAGCCACGGACGGGAATGACGGTGTCGCCTTCGATCACGGCGTACGTTGGCATGCCGTTCAGTTGGACGCGTGCCCAGCGCATGTAGGAGTCCTCCCTGCGAAATTACCGCAGGAGGATCGGTAACATGGAGGACGTAAGATGTCACATGACGCGGCAGATGCCGCCGCATGGCGGCTGCGTATCGAGGTTCGCGGGAGACTGACCCAAGGGCTGCTGATGGGCAGATATCTCAACAATGGCGGTTCATGGATCGGAAGTGTCGGTGCCGATGATGTCGGCGCGATAGCCTCAGTTGAGTTTGAGGCGCTCGTACGCGAGCTGGAGCCATATCCCTTGAGGACGAGCTAGGCCGCGTTGGCGGAACTCCTGGCACCGGCAGCTGTCATGGGGCCTCTCCAGTCCTGGGCCGAGGCGGGTATGGACGCGCATGACGAGGCCGGTGATCTGGCGGGTCCAGTCGTCGATTTCGGCGTCGCGCTCTAGGGTGTCTTGGATGGTAGGCCGGTTCAGGTTGATAACGCGTCAATTGTGCTGGTATGCGCGGGGCGGCACGGCTCGCGCCTGACACAGAGTTTCACGAAGGCAGGCACAGAGTTCCACAGAACATCCTATTGAATGCTGTGCCTGCCTATGCGGGATCCTGCGTTGAAAGCCTACTCAGCCAACCGGAAAAGCGTTGCAAGATTACGCACCACCTAACGCGGCCGGAAGAACCGATCCGCGTTTCCCGCCAGCAGCTTCCGCATCCGCCCCTCCCCCATCGCCGACCACTCCAGGACATTAGATACAGAATCCGGGAACTGACACTCCGAATGCGGATAGTCCGACGCGTACATCAACACATCCTCGCCGAGGAACCGCGTCACGTCGGACAGCATTTCCTCCCCCTCATGATGCTCGATGGAACAAAAGAAGCGGCCGCTCTTCATGTAGTCACTCGGATGCATCTTGAGCGACGGAATTCCGCCGACATACTCCGCTTGCTCGTCCATGCGCTTCGCCCAGAACGGCAACCAGCCGAAGCCACATTCCAGCACGCCCATGCGCAGCTTCGGATAGCGGTCGAACAAGCCCGCGCCGATAAATCCCGCGACGAAACGCATCGCTCCCCACGGATGGGCGGCGAGGCGGCCGATAAAAATGTTGTCCCAGAGGTCGCGGTAACCGGGATAGTAGGGCGGTGTCCAGGTGAAGCTGTGGTTCGCGATCGCCAGGTCGAATTCCTGCGCCTCAGCCCAGATCGGATCGAGACTGGGATGATCGACCGGCAGCCCCTCGGGCAGCAGCGGCATCACGGCGACCGCCCATTTCGCCTTGCCCCACTCACGGATTTCGTGCACCGCCTCCTCCGGCCGGCGGCACGACGCGACGATCGGACCGGTCAGCCGATCCGGGAACTGGCCGCAGAAATCCGCCATGTGACGGTGATAGGCGCGAATCATCGCCACTTCGATCGACGCATCATCCAGCCCGCACAGGCTCAGCCATGACGTCGGGATCAGAAAGTGCACGTCCGTGCCTTCGTCATCCATGTCGAGCACCCGGTTGCGCGCCTGGTCGTCCTGGATGCCGGGTCGCGGCCGGCGACTACCCATCCATTTCGAGTCCCGACCGCTGAAGTTCTCGCGTGGTGCCGCCTCGCCGAGGATGCGGCGATAGAACTTCATGCCGGTACGGTAATTGTGCAGCTCGCTCGGGCCGTCTACCGCCTGACCAACTCGAATTCGCAACGGCTCCAATTCCGGCAGGCGCGCGCGGAATTCCGGGTCGACATACTTGTCCAGGATTTCCGCTGCAGGGTTGATGTGCGTGTCGGAGTCATAAACGCGGAAGCCGCTTTTCATTAGACCGTCCTCCTGAATTGTCGTCAGGCTGAACCGCCCGCTGTTGTCGGTCGGCGCTATCTGCGGTTACCAGGACGGTAGACCCCGGCGAGCGGTTTGTCGATCAGCGCGTCAGAGTGCGATGCGCGGTGCCGCGTTGCAACGCCGTCGCGGGCGTGAAGCCGCTGCAAAGCAGCCGCATGGTCACCGCCGATGCAGCAGAAAACCATGGCGGCGCAGCCGCATCGCCGGTCACGTCGCGAATGACGCCGGCGAGCCAATGCCCCATCGTCATGCCGAGGAACACTGGGCCGCTATACCAGC
>JASHVB010000808.1 GCA_030039695.1 Acetobacteraceae bacterium | reverse complement strand
CTTGGTCTGCCCACATCGGCTACATTCGGCTTGCTCGCACCGGAAGCCAGGCGCTCGTCCCAGAGCCGAAGATGCGCGCTGCACTCGTGTTCGCGATCGGAACCTCGTGACACGAGCGAGACAGTCGTCACAGAAGCGCTGGGCGCCGCTTCGCCGCAGCAACCCCTCAAGTCTTGCAGTGTCAGTCATCCATCTTTCTTGCGCTGTGGAGTCCGCGCCTGTCAGTATCGCCTTTGGGTGCGCCCGTGAAGGCGGGCTGGCGCGTGGACGCGTGGCAACGTTTGACGCCAAAGCAGTAACAGGCTACCGAGCAGAAGCGGAGCGTCCGACGCCCGGCTCCGCAAGCCTGGATGGGCCGGCCGCTGGGGTGACCCAGTGGCCGGCCGCCAGTGCAACGACGACCACGCGGCCGCCGCCCGGGGCGCGGGTCTTCCGCCCCTGTTGGTGCTATAAGGTCCTGCGATGGCGGCGGACGCACACGCAGCAGCGGACTTCTATGGAACGGCACGCGGCGCCGTGGCGGCGCGGCTGCTGCGCGACCGTATGCTCTCGATGTGGCCGGAGTTGCGCGGCCAGTCGGTGCTGGGGGTCGGTTACGCGGCTCCGTATCTTCGGTTGTGGCGGGAGCAGGCCATGCGCTGCGTTGCCGTCACACCCGCGCAGATGGGCGCCACGCGCTGGCCGGCTGGCGCACCCTGCCTGTCCTGCACCGCCGAAGAGGACGCGTTGCCGTTCCCCGATCTGATGTTCGACCGCGTGCTGCTGGTGCACGGTTTGGAGGCCGCCGACAACGCGCGACGAATGCTCCGTGAGATCTGGCGCGTGCTGAAGGATGACGGCCGGCTGCTGGTGGTGACGCCGAACCGTACCGGCGTCTGGGCCTATCTGGAGACCACGCCTTTTGGGCACGGGCAGCCGTATTCATCAGGCCAGCTCGGCCGACTACTCGCCGGGGCGCTGTACCGGGTGGAACGGCGCGACACGGCGTTGTGGGTGCCGCCGACCAGTTCCCGCCTGGTGCTCCGCAGCGCCGATCTTGTGGAGCGCACAGGGCGGCGGCTGACGCCGAGGTTTGCTGGTTTGATCCTGACTGAGGCGGTCAAGGACGTGTACGCCGCAATGCCGGTGAAGCCGGTGCCGCGGCGGCGCCTGGTGCTGACCGAGGCGGCCTAGAGGTTACTCCAGCGCCGCGTGGTCCCGATGCGGATGGCTTCGGCTGCGTTGGCAATCAGTGCGACCGACGCATCCGTGCGCACAGCCAGCTCAATATGTCCGCCGATATTTGGTTGGGGAACGTACCGACCACTCGGGCCGTCGGCCACGAGCCGTTGATGGTCAGCAAAAAATCCCGGTGAGCCGGCGCGGCGATGACGCTGTCGTTCTACGCCCGCCGCAGCAGGAACAATCCCTGGGCGCCGAACAGGTTGGCGACGTGCGGAAAGCGGCGCCACGGTGTGCGGCGGCCAACATCATCGGCTGCCAGCCATTGCTCGACCACGTAGCCGTCCTGCCGGCACAGCGCGAAGAAATCGTGGATTGTGCAGGGATGGATGTTCGGCGTTTCGTACCACGGCCGATCCCAGGTGCGCGTCATCGGCATGCGCCCGGTCGTGAGCAGCTGCCATCGCACCTGCCAGTGGCCGAAATTGGGAAAGCTCACGACAGCGCGCGTGCCGATGCGCAGCATCTGGCGCAGCACCGCGCGCGGTTGTTCCACCGCCTGCAGCGTGCGGGATAGCACAACATAGTCGAATCCGCCGTCCGGGTAGTGTGCAAGATCGACGTCCGCGTCGCCGTGCATCACCGGCAGGCCGTGCGTCACCGCGTGCGTCACCTCGGCCATGTCGATCTCGATGCCACGCGCGTCGCAGCCTTTGGTGCGGAACAGGTGGTCGATCAGGACGCCGTCGCCGCAACCGATGTCGAGCACGCGCGTTCCAGGGGCGATCATGCCAGCGATCAGCTCCAGATCGACGCGCATGTTCTTGGCAACGTAGCGGACGGGGTCGTGCGTGGTCATGGCGGCGCCGCGGTTTGGCCGCGTGGTTCTGTCGGACGCCGAGCGGGAATGCAACTGGACGGTCTGCGCCGCGGGCAGGGGTTGTCTGGGAATTGCAGTTGCATTTCATTCGCAACTGGCTGCGGGGAGGGGGAGCCGTCGCATGCCCGTCAACCTGATCATCGCGACTGGCGAGGCCATGGAGTCCAGTCTGATCGCCGGCATCGTCTTGGCCGCAACCGGGAACGTGCCCGGTCGCGGCCGCTGAATCGCCGGCGGGGTTCATCGCCGGCATTCTCTGTTTCGCGGTGGTAATGCTCAGCTGGACACCGTCTGGATGTCGCGTGACGCCGCCGTCAGCGCTGAGCTCCGGAGCAAGACACCGCAGGAAGTGTCATTGCGAGGTGCGAGACGACAAAGCAATCCCCGTCATGCGAATGCACCGTACCACCATCCACCGGGACTGGCTCCGGCGGCGCGCCACGCGCGATAACGAGTTGCTCAATACGGTTCCCTTACGAAAATGAAGGTCGTTCCTGTCACGATCGGCGCGCTCGCGCCGACGAATGACACGTTCGCGTTCTTGACCTGTCGCGACCCAGCACGTCCCGACGCCTGAAGCGCACCCTCGATGATGTGCCACAGCCCATGGATCCGCCCCGTGCCCAGACTACCGCCGAACGTGTTCAGCGGCAGTTCACCATCGAGTTCGATGCGGCCGTCCTGGATGAAGTCCAGCGCCTCGCCTTCCTTGCAGAACCCGTAGGACTCGAGGCCATAGATGACCGAAGCCGAGAACCCGTCGTAGATCTGCGCCACGTCCACGTCCTTCGGCGCGAATCCCGACCGCTCCCACGTCAGCTTCGCCGACGAACTGCCGCCCAGCATATAGTCAGACAAGCTTCCGATCCGCCCTGCCACCTCGAAATGCAGCCGCTGCCCGTACCCCGCAAGATACGCCGGCCGCGGCTTCAGGTCGCGCGCGCGATCGGCCGTGGTCAGAACGATCGCCACTGCACCTTGCACCGGGATATCGCAATCGAATAAGCAAAACGGGTACGCAACCATGCGCGACGCGAAATAGTCCTCGCGCGTCAGCGGCGTGCCGTAGAAATACGCGTGCGGATTGTGCTGGGTGTGTTTGCGTTGCGTCACCGCTAGAGTCGCCATCTTGTCGCGGCTCTGTCCGTGCCGTTCGAGCCAGCGCGTATAGGCGACCGCCATGCCTTGGCCCGGCCCGCCGAAGCCGTACGGCGCGGTGAATTGTGCCGCACCGCTCGCATATGTGCCTGGCAGGTTCTGATAGGTCCCGCGTGGATTGTGCATTGCCCGCCACACCACCGCATAACGACAAACGCCCGCCAGCAGTGCGTTCACCGCCTGCTGCACTGCGCCGCCGATGTTCGTAGTGCCAACCTGGATGTGCCAGGTCAGGTTTGGCAGTTTCAGCATTGCCATCATGCAATTCACCGACACAACGGAGATGCCGTCAATCTCGGCATGACCCGTCGCCGGCAATTCCGGATAGGTCGCCAAGCCGTCGATGTCCTCCATGCGCAGCCCGGAATCCGCGACCGCTTCCTTCACCGCGGTGAGCGCGTGCGCGGCGAGCGGAATGTCCGCCGAACGCGATACCTTCGAGTATCCGACGCCACTGATGGCGATCCTGCACCTGTTCTCCCACATGCCGTGTCTCCTCTAATCGGCAAGCCGGAACTGCGGCAGCGTGATGTCGTCGTTCAGCCTCTCGAAGGTCACCTCGACGCGGCGGCCTACCTTGGCTTCCGTGTACTCGGCGCCGAGCAGATTGCCGGCGAGCAATGCACCGCGGGCCGCGTCCAGTTCAACGATGATGCTGGCATAAGGCACGGCGGAGGCGAAGCGCTTGTCGCCAGTGTGGTACATGATTGTGTACGCATGGACCGTGCCACCTCCCTGCACCGGTTCGAATGTCAGATCGGTGCTGACGCACTGCACGCAGGTTGGATAGGGCGGGTGCTGGAAATGACCACAGCTCTGGCAGCGTTGCAGTGCCAGTATGCCGCGTTTGGCCGCATCCCAGAACGGCTGTGTCCATTCATTGGGAACAGGAATCGGGCGGGTCACCTTGCTCCAGTCGCTCATCTGCCC
>JASHVB010000807.1 GCA_030039695.1 Acetobacteraceae bacterium | reverse complement strand
CGGCATGGTCGGGTTTCGGCCTGATTGCTCGGACTGATCGCTCCGGGCTCCGGAGCGTGATCACCAAAGGTGGCGCAGCCGGCGCGAGAGCTGCCTCGCCGAAGCCGTAAATGCCGGCGCTGTTGTTGTACTCTCTTAACCTCGCCGCGGTCGTTGATGACCTCGACGAGCGCAGATGTGGCACCCGGGATATTCAGCGCCCGGCCGAGCATCCGAGGAGGCAGGACGCGCAATCACGCGTCGCTTGTCGCCTTTCGTGCTCTGATGCCAGCCTTCAAACTGGCGGGTATCTTCGGCGATATCGGATTCTCTCGCGACGCTCCGTGCGCACCGCGTCGCTTCTTCTTCTTCTTCGTAGCCGCGGTTTCGGTCTGGTTCTGGCGCGTCGGTCTCTGCGCTGTGGTACCCCGCCTGACCTGAGCCGGCTCCTTGGGTCGCACTTGCCTCTGCTGCGCAGGCGGTCGGCCATCATCTGCCGCGCCGCGGCTGCCAGCCGGATCCATATCCAGTCCGAACAGCGCAGACAGGTCGTTGGAGTCAAGCACCCTGCCCGGGGCAGGGGCCCGCTTTGCTGCCGGCAGCGTGGCATCGACGTGCGCCACCAGCTCCGTCTCGTCAACCGCGCGCAGCCGGAACAGCAATTCCGGTTGCTCGTCCAGCCTCGCACCGATGCCATACAGCACGGCCGCCACATGCTTGCACATCAACGCGAAATCCGGGCACGAGCAGGAGAAGCGAATGTCCGCCGGCTCTGGAAACAGTCCGCCGTTCTGGCGACAGATGCGCTCCATCACGCCCTTGGAGAAGCGCCCCTGCAGGAGCTCGACCAGCGAGTCGATGCCACCAGCACAGTCGTTGCAAATGGCCGACCATTGTTTCCTACCCACCCCGCTGATTCCGACTCTCACTTCGTAGATCGACGATCCGCTGACCATCGCCGTCACCTCATTCGGCGCGATCTGCAAATCCACCACAGAGCCATTGCGGACATAGGTGCGGCCACGCGGCAGCCGGTTCTCGTAGTCGCCGTAGCTCTCCAGGTTGTCGCACCAGGCCTTGCCCCAGAAGGTGGTGGCGATCGCGCGCCCCTGGATCATCACCGGCGCCACCGGATGGCCCTTCCGGCGCATCTTCTCCATCGCCCGTTGCGCCTGGCGTCGCCGCTCGGCCACGGGAACATACGGCGCCCAACCATCGTAGTAACGCGCCATGGCGGTCAGTCCCTCATCGCGGTATTCAGATCCAGCGTGACCAGTCGCAGCAGCTCGTCATCCTTCATCTCGGTCAGGTTGATCTCGCCACCTGCCGACAGCAGCTCATCGGACACGCCCCGCTTCGATTCGATCAAGCGGTCGATCTTCTCCTCCACCGTGCCACGGCAAATGAACTTGTGCACCAGCACGTTCTTCTTCTGTCCGATGCGAAAGGCACGATCCGTCGCTTGGTTCTCCACCGCGGGATTCCACCAGCGGTCGAAATGCATGACGTGCGATGCCGCCGTCAGCGTCAGGCCGGTTCCGCCAGCCTTCAGCGACAGCACGAAAAACGGCACCGTCTCGTCTTCCTGGAAGCGTTGCACCAACGCACGCCGCTCGCGCACCGGTGTCTGGCCATGCAGAACGACCCCGGGCCGACCAAACACGCCGCCAAGGAATGCAGCGAGGGGCGCGGTCATCTCGCGGAACTGCGTGAACACCAGCATCTTCTCCTGGCGTGCCGCCACCACTTCGCCGATTTCGCGCAGTCGTGCCCACTTGCCGCTGTCCTCCTCGGCCCAGAGGTTGTCGTTCAGCCAGTGCGACGGATGATTGCAGATCTGCTTGAACCGCATCAGCATCGCCAGGATGATACCTCTGCGTTCGATTCCCTCCACCTCCTCCAGCGCCTTCTGCAGGTCCCGTACGGCCTGCTCGTACAGGGCAGCTTGCCGCCGGCTGAGACTGCAATATGCCTTCACCTCGGTCTTGTCCGGCAGATCGGCGATGATCGCCTTGTCGGTCTTCATCCGCCGCAGGATGTAGGGCCGTACCAGCTCGCGCAGCGGGCCGTATGGATTGTCGGTGCGGTCAGCCAGTCCCTTGGCATAGACGGAGAACTGCTTCGCCGATCCCAACAGACCGGGATTAATGAAGTCGAAAATCGACCACAGGTCGCCGAGATGGTTTTCCACGGGCGTTCCGGTCAGCGCAATGCGTGCCTGCGCCTTCAGCGCCTTGGCGGCGCGCGTCTGCTTGGTGCCGGGATTCTTGATCGCCTGCGCTTCGTCCAGGACGACGAACTGCCAGTCTACGTCCGCCAATCCACCGATGCGCAGCAGCGAGCTGTAGCTGGTGATCACCAGATCCAACCCATGTGCCTGCGACGGAGTGAACCCCTTGGCCTGGGCCGCGGGCATCGCTGACGGGTGGACGATCAGTGCGCGCAATTCGGGGGCGAATTTCTCGATTTCCGATGACCAGTTCGCCAGCAGCGAGGCCGGCGCCACCAGAAGGCTTGGCCGCGCGGCAACACCCTTGTTGCGCAGCCTTACAAGCAGCAGCAGAGACAGAACCTGGATTGTCTTGCCGAGCCCCATGTCGTCGGCCAGGCAGGCCCCGAGACCGAGCCCGGAGAGAAGATGCAGCCATTGCACCCCGATCTGCTGATATGGCCGCAGGGTTCCGTGCAGAGCCGGTCCGGGATCGATGCTGGCACCGTTCGGCGTGCGCAGCGCCCTGAGCGTCTCCGCCAACCATGGTCCTGCCGACACCTTTGACCACTCGGCAACAGCCGATCCTGTGCTGCTGTCGTCGATCGAGGTGCCGGCCAGCATCCGCATCGCGGCAGTGAAACTCAAGCCGTTTTGCGCCGCCAATTGCTCTGCCTCGCGGAACTGCCGCATGGCGCGTTGCAGCCGCTCACGGTCCACCTCCACCCACTGGCCGCGCAGCAGCACCAGCGAATCGGTGCCCGCCAGCAGCGACGCGATCTCCTGCTCGGACAGCGACTCGCCGTCCAATGTCACGGACATGCGGAAATCCAACAGCCCTTCAAGGCCCAACGACGACGGCTCGCGCGCCCCCACCGTCCCGCTCACCTGCGGGCGTGCCGGCCGGTTGGCTCGCCAGGACGCGGGCATGCGCACGACGATGCCGGCGGGTTCCAGTGCCGGCACGCTGGCGAGAAAGCGCGATGCATCCTGAGGCGTCCAGCGCAGCGGATGAAAGATCTCGCCGGCGTCAACCATCTCCTTCAGCCATGGACACTGGTCAGCTGCACGCTGCACCGGCAGCAGCAGCGACAGCAAACGGTCGCGGTTCGCCGCACCCGCGTATTCGCGTAACGCCTGCGCCAGCGGCACGTGCTGCGCCTTGGCCTGCGCTGACAACCGCGTCGTGTAGGTGGCCATGAAGGCGAACGGCGCCTCGGCGTCGCGGCGATTTTCCGCCAGATTGAAATGTACCCGCCCGACCAGGTTCCAGGCGGGATTGAGATGCTTGAGAAAGCTTTGCAGATCCTGCTGCGCCGCGGTGAGGGCGGCCGCGCAGGCGGCGGCGGTCTCGTCCCACAGCGCCTGCAAGACGTCAGGCGTAAGATATTCGCCACCCGGCATCATGGGCGCCGTCAGCATCAACGAGGCGCATTCCGCGGCGTCCGGTCCCGGCACCTTCGCTAACGCCGTGCTGGACTCTACCGCTGGTGCGTGCAGACACAGCGCCGAGATGTAGCGACCCGCGAAGTTACGCCACCAGACAAAGGCTGGTGGCAGAAGTTGGCCAATCTCCCCGCCGCCGAGCTGCAGCAGGCCGGACCCACTGCCGCGCGCAAATGCGTCGGCGAGCCGCCTGGCCGCCTGGTGGTCGAATTCCGGCGCGTCGTCGGAGTCGTCTGCCACCAAGCGGCCGAGCGGGGTCAGGCGCAGATTGAGACGGCCCTTTGTCGCTTCAATTCCCATTCGCTGAAATCCCGAGCAGAAGCGCAGCATAACCGGGCCGCTCGTCTGGTTTGAAGCCCAGGTGCAGTCTGCCTGATCGGCACCGTGTGGCGATTGCGGGGCCTGCTGTCGCGCTGCTGCAGGACTTGCAATTTCTTGCATCCCTGGCCGACCGTGTGCTGATCATCCAGACGGGCGCTATCACCCGCGCGGTGATGCCGCAGGAGATCACCGATCCGGACCCGGTATCGGAAGTCGTCGGCCTGAGCAGCGAGCACGCCTAGCCAATCACGGAGGACAAGCATGGCCGTACGTCGCCCAACGACCGAACAGCTGCAGAGTATCGTGTTCGACCTCGGCATGGACCTCCAGCCGGAGGTACTGGACCAGTACCGCAACCTGATGGAGGCCTCCATCGCGTCGTACGACGTGGTCGACTCTCTGCCCGACGAGAAGCCACCGGTGCGTTATCCGCGCACCCCGGGCTACCAGCCGCAGCCTGAGGAAAATTCTTATGGCGCCTGGTACATCAAGACCACGGTGAAGGGGGCGCCAAGCGGCAAGCTTGCGGGCAAAACCGTGGTGCTGAAGGACAATGTCTGTCTTGCCGGCGTGCCGATGATGAACGGCGCGTCATCGCTGGAAGGCTACGTGCCGGACATCGACGCCACGATCGTCACACGCATGCTCAATGCCGGCGCTACCATACTCGGCAAGGCGGTATGCGAGTATTTTTGCCTGTCCGGTGGCAGCCACACCAGCGCGACCGGCCCCGTGCACAATCCGCACAAGCGCGGCTATTCCGCCGGTGGTTCATCGTCCGGCAGCGGCGCGCTGCTGGCCGCAGGCGAAGTGGACATGGCGATCGGCGGTGATCAGGGCGGGTCGATCCGCATGCCGGCAGCGTTCTGCGGTGTCTGTGGCATGAAACCGAGCTGGGGTCTGGTGCCCTACACCGGCGTGATGCCGATCGAAAGCACGATCGATCACACCGGGCCGATGACCCGCAACGTCGCGGACAATGCTCTGCTGCTGGAAGTGTTGGCCGGGCCTGATGGTCTCGATCCGCGCCAGTATGCGCCGAAGGTTTCGTCCTATACTGAGGCGCTCGGCATGGGCTGCGCTGGATTGACGATCGGCATGGTGAGCGAAGGGTTCGCCTGGCCGAATTCAGAGTCCGACGTCGATGCCAAGGTGAAGGCGGCCGCCGCCGTGCTGAAGACCCTGGGTGCGACGGTGGAAGAGTTCAGCCTGCCCATGCACCGCATCGGCAAGGATATCTGGACGCCGATTGCGCTCGAAGGCCTGCAGGCGCAGATGATGAACGGCAACGGCATGGGTTTCAACTGGAAGGGCCAGTACACGATCAGTCTGCTGGACGCGCATGCCGCGTGGCGCGAGCGCGCCGACCACCTGTCCGACACGCTGAAGATCTCCATGTTCCTCGGCGAGTATTTCATCCGGCATTATCGTGGCCGCTACTATGCCAAGGCGCAAAACATCGCCCGCCGGCTGACAGCCACCTACGACGCAGCCCTGGCGAAATACGACCTGCTGCTGATGCCGACGCTGCCGATCAAGGCCACGCCGCTGCCGCCGCCGGATGCGCCGCTGCCGTTGTACATCCAGCGCGCCTTCGAGATGCTCGCCAACACTGCGCCGTTCGACATCACCGGCCACCCGGCCATGAGCGTGCCTTGCGGCATGAGCGACGGGCTGCCGGTGGGCTTGATGCTGATCGCCAAGCAGTGGGACGAATCCACCATCTACCGTGCCGCCGCCGCGTTCGAAAAAGCCGGCGACTGGAAGGAAATGTAGCCGCCATGACGGTCACGATTGACATTTGTCGATAAGTGGCGCCCGAACATTCCTGACTTCGCTGTGCGTGCGCTCTGAGTTCTCGATGCCACGGCGCTCAGAGCGATCAAGCGAGGCGCGCGCCGCTGCGATTGCACCGCTGGACCGGCCTGCGTGCAGCGTCCCGCCCGGCAGGTCGTACGGTTCGGCGGCTCATGTGAGGCAGCACCGATCGCAGACCGGGTTGCTGTTGAGGCACCGCTCGGCCTGCTGCCGGGCTGCTTCGGTACCTCGCGCAACGACATGCCTGGCGGGTTTTGTCGCCGCTGACACGACGTCGGCAGAGGCGCCGGCCAGTGCCTACAGTGGCGCCAGGACTGGCCAGCCGTTTCGGGCGAATTCTGGCCATGCTTGATCGAGATCAATGAAGGGTGACGTCACCGGCGGTATTGGACGATACGAGGTCTCGGGACGAAGTGGCGCAGCAGGATCAGCACGATGCTCAATTTCCTAGTCTTCCTCAATCAGGACTTCGGCGGCAGCGGCGGTCGGGAGGATGACGACGCAACGCGATCGTACTGGCGGTTAGCAGCACTGTTTTGCGTTTTGACCTTGACCGCTGGTGTCTACGCTGTCGCCCATCTTTGGCTCAACATCCTTCAGTGATTTGAGCCGCCCCAGCCACACGAAGAGGGTTGAGGCCCTTGATCCCAAGCAAGGCCCCGGGCAGACCTGCAGCTGACCTTGATCGCGATCCCCCCGGAGTTCGTCGAGGCGGCGGATCGCGCTCTTGACCGCGATGGCGAAAATTCCAGAAGACCTACGGCACCCTCCATGAACTGCTCGGCAGGCTTCGGCCATCGGTTCGTCCGTGCCGGCTTCTCTTGTTGGGTTTCGGGTCATGGCCGCCAGCATACAACCAAGGTGGCCGGCCCCGGAGCACGACCTTTTCTACCTTGCTTGCCCGGCCTGCGAGGCGCTGACTTCCGAATGCTGAACCGTCGGCGCCGCTTGCAGCAGAGGTTCGACTTGCGGCCGCAACGCTCGTAGAAGTTCCACGACCAGTGTGCTGGAAAAGTTGAACGCGATTGCCCGCCGTCCTTGTACATAAGCCGTAACCGTGCCGAAGAACCGATCGCCGAGAAAGAACGCGAACGTGGCTGTACGATCAACCACGCGTTCCCCTCGGAGATACCCGCCGCGGCCGTAGATGTGATATCGGTTGTCACCTGTGCCGGTCTTGCCGCCGATGGTCAGCGGATCGCCATTGGCCGCGTGATAGCTACCCTGCACGGCAGCGCCGGTGCCACTGCGGACAACACCGATCAATGCCTGCCGTACCGTTTGCGCGACCAGTGGATTCAGCGCGCGTTGCGGGACGGGTTGAGGCACGAAGTCGGTCTGGTAAGGTGTGCCATCGGCAAAGTCGAGTCGATCAAGATCGACGGTCGGCTGCCTTATGCCGTCGTTGATGATAATTCCTACCAAATCCGCAAGCGCGTCCGGCCGGTCCCCAGAGGCACCGATCGCAGTGCCGAGCGAGGGTACAAGCCGATCGAACGGGTAGCCTTGGCGCCGCCAGTCCTGCCAGATGAGCCGAAACGCCGTCTGCTCCAAGATCGTTCTGATTCGGCGATTTTGCTGAAAGGTCCTGTCTGGTCTGAACAGCCAGCCGTAAGTTAGTTGTATGGCGGGGTATCCCGCTTTAGCAACATCGTTCCAGCTCGCGTTGGGGTGCGTCTGCAGGTAGCGTGCGAGCCACAACGCGAGCGGATGGATACTCGCCACATAGCCCGCAGCGTTCAACGACAATCTTTTGGCAGCGAATTCGTCATAGAGCTCACCGAGCCGGTCGCCATCCAATTCCGAGAATGACGCCGCTGGCATGTGGGTTTGCAGGAATGCAATCATTGCGGCCTCGTGGCCGTCGGGGTAGATTGCGAGAAAGAGATCCGCGAGATGACTGGCGAGCGGTGTTGTATGTCGGGCTAGTCTGTCAACCACTTGCTCAGGCGTCAGTCCGTGGTCTTCTGTATAAAATCTACGAAGGTACGTCATGCCTTCCTGGTCCATAAATTGCCGTAGGTAGGCCATCCGTGCCGGATCGTGCGGATCCGAAAGTAGGTGATCCTCGTTGGGAGCAATCTGCCCGATAAAGTAACTTCTGATATCGCTCATCAGTCGGATGAAGGTGCAGTTGATCGAATGTTCGAAGGCGAACTGTACCGTTGGAACCAGAGTGTTCTCCCATGGCTCGAAATTGCCGAAGGAGTTGTTGCCGCCCCCGGTAAAGAA
>JASHVB010000806.1 GCA_030039695.1 Acetobacteraceae bacterium | reverse complement strand
TGGCTGCGCCGGCTGCATCGGGAACTCAGCATCACCACAATCTTCGTCACCCACGACCAGACCGAGGCTTTCGAACTTGCCGACCGCGTGGTGCTGATGAATGCCGGGCGCATCGCGCAGGCCGGCACACCGCTAGATGTTTATCGCGAACCGGCTGATGAATTCGTAATGCGCTTCCTGGGGGAGGCCAATGCCATTCCATGCGAGAGCAGGAGGGGTGTGCTGACCGGACCGGGCGGATTTGTCATCGGACGGGTCGAGGAAACCGAGGCGTGCCTCTCCGGTACGGCCTACATCCGGCCGCGTCACGTGCGGTTGCGGCCGGCTGACGGCGGCGTCTGGCGGGTGACCGATATTGTTCCGGGCGCTGAATCGGCGCGCGTGATCATCGCACGAGGCGTTACGACACTAGACGCCGATGTGCCGATCGAGCGCTTGTTCCGTGTGTCGCTGCGGCCTGGTGTCGAGGTCGATGTCAGCTTCAGCGCCGGCCGCATGTTCTTCACCAACACTGCGGTTCGGCCGAGGGATATCGTGCCCATGCAATGCATGCCGGACCCCGAGGCAGCCGCGGCTTCGGCCGCTTGAACTGGTTACACCCCATTGGGGATGATCGCGACACTAACGCCGCCCGAAAGACTGGTCGTTGAGGCGCTCGCGCTCCCCGTGCGATCTCTAACGAGAGTTACCCCGCTTTCATCTTGATCCGGCTCGCCCCTTACCTGCCGGGCCGGCCAAGCTTCGCGCAAACAGCAGCAAGCAACGATAACCCGGTGACCGAGAAGGGCATCGCTCTCTCGTACGCGCCGATATCGCTGCGCGCCGAGCGGGGATCACCCAGCTGGAAACGGCCATGAGAGGGGAATTCACCAGAGCGGAGACGACGACAGCAGTTTGGTCGAAGGCGCTGCAAGTTGATCTGGCGTCGCTTACCCGCGGCACGCTTGCGGTGGCATCCATTATCCTGTCCGTCTTGCTGGATCATTGGCTACTGCGTGTCTGACGCATGATCGTCCCAGCAAGATTGCGGGCGTAGACGCCATCACAATAACCGTAGCTGCGAACCGCAGCGACCCAATGAACGCGCCCAAGCGGACGCAGGCGTGTCTCGCTCCAATAGACGACGCGAGGGGGCACGCGGCAGTGACGTTCAATGCGGCCGCATCAATTGCGGCAACACGGTAGCCTTCTCACCAGGTAACAGTCCTCGCGAGTTTAGTGCGCCGCCACATCGTCCGCTGACTCGCCCGCGAGAACGTAACCCTCGAAGATGAGCTACCAGACACCTCCGATGCAGTTGCGGTCTGACAGCGCATCTCAGATAACCCTGAAAAACCCCAGAAAATCGCTTGGCAGATCACGGCCATCTCGGGTAAGGCCGAGAGGTCGGATTGAGAGCACGGGGAACATAATCATGTCGAAGGCCTTCCTTGCCGATGTGGCACGGAAGTCTGCGGATCTGATCGGGGCTGCTACCACCCAGGCGGCCAGGGACGTGGTGGCGGCGATCGTCGGGGAACTGAATAAGCGCGGCACGTTCCCGGTACGGAAGACAAGGGCACGGACGGCGCGGAATCCGCGCACTGGCGAAGAGATCAAGGTTAAAGCTGGGAAGACGGTCAGATTCAGAGCCTCTCCAATGCTGAAGCGCGGGGTCTAAAACTGTCCGTTTCGTCGTTCAGGCGCAGATTGCTGCCAGCCCGAGCGTTCCGAAGCAGGTCGCGGGCGCCGCACGCGTTGTCACCGCAGAACCGCGCCGTTGCGGCGTTCGTGAAGGCGCGCATCTTCACGAGCGGCTGCTCAACGGCTATCGCGAAATCGACTGAACAGCGCTTTCCCGCCCCAGGCGTCGCGGTGATCCAGATCGTCGCCCACTTGCTGGTCGCGAGCGACCCCGGCATGCGCGAGCCGCATAACCGGAGAATGGAGATCGTTATGCAATGACCAACAGAGTCCTCCTCACTGGCGTTGCGTTCGCGGTGTTAACAACGTCCGTCTGGGCTGCTGATGTACCCCCGAGCGTGAAGCATGGTTGGTATGAGGATGGTCTCTGGTCGGTCGCTGGATTTGCGTTCGCCGACGGCAGCAACGACTGCGTGCTAGCCAACGCACAGCCCACACCCAGCGGCGAGACGGCCTTCGTGCTGACCCAATTTGGCGGCGGCGATTCGACTATCATGTTCCATGATACAACGATCACCGCGAATGCCTCCGGCGGATCCATCACTTTCCAAATCGACGGCGCCCCGAGTTTCACCGCGCGACCCAAAACCGACACAGCGCACAACCTTCTCGTCGTGCCGCTGGCCAACACGCCAGGTCTGGTCATGACGGCATTCCTGCACGAACTGACAAGCGGCCAGGAGCTGAGTGTTGTTACCGCAGTGGGAACTCGGACGTTCGATCTGTCTGGAAGCAGCCCAGCGTTTGCAGCGTTCGGCCGCTGCATTGTCGCGATGTCGCCTGACGCTGACCAGAGTGAATAATGCTTTCGAGATCTGCCGCGATGCGATGAGTTCGATTGCGCACGGTTGCACGGACCACTGGCCCGCTAGGCAGGAGCATTTCCAGCGACGTGCCGCCTCACGATGGGAATGCCGCCCGAACCCGGCGAGTACGGGCGTGTACGGGTCTGGACGCAGCTTCCGTCGAGGCCGGCCGCGACGGCTTCTGGTTGGCGTGCTGGCTGCGTGCACGCGGCATCGAATCACAGGTCATTCACCCGACCAGCATTCCAGTTTCGTGCGAACATCGTCGGGCGAAGACCGACCGGCTTGATATCGGCTTGCTCAAACGTGCCGTCCTCGGCTGGCGACGCGGCGAGTCGAGCAGCATGGCCGTGGTCCCTACCCGCGAGCGCGAGAACCTAGTCGGCGAACGCACGCGTATCATCAACCGGCTCAAAGCCGCGTTCACTCGTCTCGGCATTCGTGGCTTCAATCCAAAGTTGCACCGCGCTCCGCAACGCCTCCAAGCGTTACGCACGCTCGAGGGTCAACCGATCCCGCCCAACACGCTGGCTGAGCTGCAGCGGGACATGGCGCGGTTGCGTTTTATCCGTGATCAGACCAAGGAGATCGAGAGAGCCCGCTTGCAGGAATTGCAGTCGACGCCCGAACGACTCCCGCGCGCCATGGTGCAGCTGGTGATTCGAATGCGAGGCGTCGGCATTGAGACGGCGGACATGCTCGCCAACGAAGCGCTTTTACGAAACCTGCGCGATCGAAGAGCGGTCACGCGCTGCGCTGGTCTCACCGGCTCACCCGACGACAGCGGCTGCAAGCGGCGGGAGAAAGGTCTCGCAAAAACCGGCAACGCTCGCGTGCGCCGCGGCATGAGCCGCACCGCTGCATGTCGAGCGTTTGCGGCCATGCGATGATCTCCATT
>JASHVB010000805.1 GCA_030039695.1 Acetobacteraceae bacterium | reverse complement strand
GCGCGCGTCTCCAGCACCGCGCCGGAGAGGATATGCGCGCCGATCTCGCCGCCTTTATCCACCAGACAGACGGCGGCGTCGGGTGCGAGTTGCTTGAGGCGGATCGCTGCGGCGAGGCCGGACGGCCCGCCGCCCACGATCACCACATCGAATTCCATTGCCTCGCGCGGGGGCAGATCCTCCGCCATGTGCTGCGTCCTTTCGGGTTCGGTTGGGGCGCAAGCTACGGGGGATTGTGGGGGCTGTCAGGGGGTGGAGCGGCGATGCACCAACGACGACTGACTCATTCGCAACGCATGCATCAATTGATGAATTGCCGCACCGGAATTTCCAGCAACCGCCGCATCGCCGCCGGTATTGCCCGCGCCCGGTTCGGCCAGATCATACACCCCGCGACCAGCGACAAAGAACGCGCCGTCGCCGAGTGCCGAGGCGAACACGGCGATAACGCGCGCCCCGCCCCGACGGACCAGTGCGGATCACCAGCGCGGGCGAGTCGGTCGATCGCATCACGCTCGAAAATTGCTCCTCATCCGAAATCCATGGTCGCGGCGTCCCATTGCGCCTCGCCGGGCGCCATGTAGCACTGGGCACCATGGAAGCACTGGACCTGTTGCGTCTGCAAATCGAATGGGGCGCGGACGACGCGTTGGAAGACGCCCCGGTCGATCGACTTCGCCCGCTGGCGCCTCCGCACACCCTACTGCCCGCCCAGCACCCGCGCACCGCATTGCAGCCGCCGACCTCTCGGCCAACCTCAGCCGAACGAGCCGCCGCGGTGGCCGCCCGGGCCGCCACGCTTGCTGAACTTCGTGCCGCCGTCGCCACGTTCGACGGTTGTGCCCTGCGTGATACCGCCGCCAATCTGGTGTTTGCCGAGGGCGACCCTGCGAGCGGCCTGCTGCTGATCGGCGATCCACCCGGCGAGTCAGAGGACCGTGGTGGCACCCCCTTCGCCGGTCCGGACGGCGCATTGCTCGACCGCATGCTGGCCAGCGTCGCCCTGACGCGCCAAGACCTCATGTTGGTCCCACTGATCCCGTGGCGCCCGCCTGGCGGACGCCCGCCCAACGCCAGCGAGGTCGCCGTTTGCCTTCCCTTCCTGCATCGCCTAATCGTGCTGTCAGGCTCGCGCCGCCTCGTCTTGGCCGGCACGCTGCCGGCGCGCGCGTTGCTGCCATCCACCCGCCGGCGAACCATGCCGACGTGGCTCCCGGTCTCGGTCGCGGGTCTCGCCGATCCGGTTCCCGGCCTTGCCATGCCGAGCCCCGCCAGCGTGGCGCGCACCCCGGCCGCGCGGCGGGACGCCTGGGCCGCCCTGCGTCTGATACGACGCACTCTTGATGCCGATATCGCTGAAAAGTGAGACAATCCTTTTAGCTAAGTCACTGATTCAACGTTCCGCTATACAAAACTTTAGATTTATCCCACCAAGAGGGGTTGCCAGGACCAGCCCGACCCTGTAGCGGCTCCGTCCATGCGAGGGATCGGTCACACGCTCTCCCGCCTTCCCACCGCCCGGGCGGTTCTCGCCGGGGCCGCCATCCTCGCCGGGGCGATCGTCTCGGCCGCCCATGCAGGGGCACCGGCATCAGGGAAAGGCACAGGGAACGACGAAACCGCGATGGCGATTCCTCGCATCAGCCTGCGCGGGGTTAACGCCGGCATTTCCTTGCCACAGCCGCTCTCTCCCAGCGACGCCATGCTGATGCAGCGGGCCTTCGCTTTGCAGGACAGGGGCAACGTTCCGGCCGCCTCCCGCCTCGCCGGTCAAGTGCAAAATCCACTGCTGCTCGGTCCCCTGCTCGCCGACCGCTACCTCGGGCGCTTCCATCAGAGCACGGCGGCCGAGCTGACCGCGTGGCTGAAGCGTTACGCCGATCAGCCCGACGCACCGGCAATCCGCGCGCTGCTGCTGCGGCGCGTGCCGAAGGGCACGGCGGTGCCGCCTGTGCCGGCAGCTGCGGCGCCTGCGCCGGTGCGGGCCACTGATGCTGCCCCAGAGAACGACGATGCCGATATGCCGGCCGTGCCGCGCAATCCGCTCCTGGAGAGCGCTATTGCGGACCGGCTCGATCGCGGCGAAACGCGCGCGGCACTCGACCTGATCGCATCCACCAGGGGATTGCGCCCGGCCTGTGCGGCGCTGCTGCGCGGTGAAGTGGCGCGCTGGTTGTTTTCCCGCAACGACGACGCGGCCGCTTTGCAAACCGCTTATCTCAGCCTGAAGGAGACGCCGGCTGATCAGCAGCCGGGATTGCCGGGCTATGTTGGCGGCCTCGCCGCGTGGCGGCGGGGCAGCGTGGTTGAAGCACGCGGGATGTTCGAGCTTGCTGCCAAGGCGCCACTCGCCTCGCCCCGCATCACCGCGGCCGCGGCGTTCTGGGCGGCGCGCGCGGCGCAGCGCATGCACGATCCGGCCGCGACCCGACGCTGGCTGCAGCGTGCGGCCGCCGAGCCGACGACGCTCTACGGCTTCATCGCGCGCCGTCGGCTCGGTCTGCCCACCGGCATCATTCCCAGCACTGATCTGCTGTCACAGGCCGACCTCGACGTGGTCGCCGCAACCAGTCCCGGATGGCGCGCGTTCGCGTTGCTGCAGATCGGCCAAGTTGATCGTGCCGAGAGCGAACTGCGGCTGTTGTGGCCGCGATGGCAACATGATCCGATGGAGCAACGTTCTCTTCTGCTCGTGGCATCGGCACTTGGCATGACGGGCCTCGCAGCAGAGATCGTCGAGGCGAGCGCGGCGGCCGACGGGCAAGAAATCGACACGCTGCATTCGCCGGTGCCGCGACTGCGCCCGGATGGCGGATTTCGTGTCGATCCGGCGCTGGTTTATGCGTTGACACGCGTTGAATCGAATTTCGATGCACACGCCGTGTCGCGAGCCGGCGCACGCGGCCTGATGCAGCTCATGCCGGTCACGGCGCGATACATCTCAGGCAATGCGGCGTTTGTGAGCGAACGGTTGCATGACCCGTCATTGAATCTCGCGTTGGGGCAGCGTTATATTTCGTACCTGGCACGACAAGACACAATTGGTGATGACCTGCTGCACGTGCTTGCGAGCTACAACGCGGGTCCAAACAATTTCGCACGCTGGCTTGCGTCCGTTCACGACGACGGCGATCCGCTGTTGTTCATCGAGGCAATTCCGAACAACGAAACACGCGCATTCGTGCAACGTTCGCTGACCTACACGTGGATCTACGCCGCGCGGCTCCATCTTCCGGCGCCAAGCCTCGATGAGCTGGCCGCCGGCGAATGGCCGCGCTTCACGCCGGACGCCAATCGAGGCAAGATCACCTTCGCCGCAGCGCGCGTGCACTGAACGCAACTGCGGCGCGCAGGAGGTGGCATCATGGCGCGTCTCGACGAATCCCGGCCGTTCATTGCGGTCAACATCGCTGTTCTCACGGTATCGGACACGCGCACGCTTGCGAACGACACGTCGGGCGATGCGCTGGCCGAACGCATCGCCAAAGCCGGGCACCGCGTCGCAGCGCGCGCAATCGAGAAGGATGATGCGAGCGCTATCGAAACGCACCTGCGGCGCTGGATAGCGGATCGAGAGATTGATGTCGTCGTTACCACCGGCGGCACCGGCATCACCGGTCGCGACGTGACGCCGGAGGCATTCGAGCGTGTGATGGAAAAGCGCATCGAAGGCTTTGGCGAATTGTTTCGCATGCTGAGCTACCAGAAGATCGGCACGTCCACTATGCAGTCGCGCGCGCTTGCCGGCGTCGCGCACGGCACCTATCTGTTCGCGCTGCCCGGGAGCACCGGCGCTGTGAAGGATGCATGGGACGACATACTGGTGTTCCAGCTCGACAACCGCCTGCGTCCCTGCAATCTGGTTGAGCTGATGCCGCGACTGCTGGAACATTTGAAGCCGGCCGCGGAGTAGCAGGCCAGTGGGAGCCTCGGCTGTCCCCGAGTCGGTTCTCGACGTCGCCGTTCTGGCGACGCGCCCGTCCAAATGCGGTGAGCGCTATTCAGTCTGAGTCTGGCTGCAGCGGTTCGCACATCGTCGCTGCGACGAAGCGACCTCGCGCGGGAGATTGCTTGGTCGCTACGTGCCTCGCCAAAAGGTGCGGCGATTCTACGATGACAATGCTCTTGCCCATTTTGCGCGCGCGAAATCCAAATCACGGCCGTGCGAGTATACGCTGCACCAATGCCTCGCGTGCCTGCCGCATCGGCAGACCGCGCGCCCGCACCGTCGCCACAACGTCAGGCGGCGCTGTCTCCGGCGTGCCAGCATCGAATGGCGGCTCCGGCGCGTATTCGACCTGCAACTGGATTTCTTGCGCGGTCTTCAGCCCAGCTATTTCCGCCACCACCGTCAGGGCAAAATCGATCCCTGCCGTCACACCGCCGCCTGTGAAGAGATTGCCGTCGCGCACGACGCGGCCCGGCGTCGGTATCGCATCGAATGCGGCGAGCAAATCCCGCGACGCCCAGTGTGACGTGGCACGCTTGCCCCGCAGTAATCCCGCCGCGCCCAGCACCAGCGACCCCGTGCAGACCGACGTGACGTAACGCGCGCTGTGCGCCTGCCCGCGTAGCCAGTCGAGCACTTCGGCATCTTCCATCAACGCCGACACCCCGGGGCCGCCTGGCACGCACAACACGTCCAGCGGCGGGCAATCGCGCAGCGTGGCGTGCGGCAACATGCGCAGCCCAGTTTCGGCCTCGACTGGTGCCAGCGTCTTCCACAACAGCAGCACCTCCGCGCCGGGCAGTTTGGAGAAGATTTCGAACGGACCCGTCAGGTCGAGCTGAGTCATGCGGGGGAACAACACCAGACCGATGCGAACGGTGGGCATGGGGATTTCTCCGTCTGGACGGGAGGTGCATAGCATGCCAGGGATTGGCGGAAATGCCAGATAGCCCTCGTATTCCGCCAAATCGCCGGGTCGAGATCCTCGCCCTTCCGCGCGTGCAGTTGCTGGACGTTGCCGGGCCACTGCAGGTTCTGGCCACGGCCAACGATCTCGCGCGCGAGGCAGGATGTGCGCAGCCTTATGCCCTGCAAGTGGTGGCGCCGCAGGCAGTGGTGACGGCCTCAGCCGGCTTGACGCTGGTGGCGGATGGACTCCTATCGCGATCCCGGCCTCCCGACACGTTGATCGCTGCCGGTGGTCCGGGCGTGCCCGACGTCATGACCGACCGGCGGGTGCTGCGATGGCTGCAACAGCGCGCCGGCACGGCGCAGCGAGTGGCCTCGGTCTGCACCGGCGCATTCCTGCTGGCGGCTGCCGGTCTGCTGGATGGTCGCCGCGCAACGACGCATTGGCGGTTCTGCGGGGAATTGGCGCGGCGCTTTCCGAGAGTTCGCGTGGAGAACGACGCGATCTTCGTGCGGGACGGTCACGTGTGGACATCGGCCGGAGTCACTGCCGGCATCGACCTGGCGCTGGCATTCGTCGAGGCGGATCTGGGGCGCAAAGCGTCCCTCGCGGTGGCGCGCCAACTGGTGGTTTTCGCCAAACGCCCGGGCGGACAGGCACAGTTCAGCGCCGGCCTCGCACTTGGCGGCGCGGAGGAATTTGACGCTCTACACGACTGGTTGACGCGCAATCTGGACCGGGGTCTGACAGTCCCGGAGCTTGCGGAATTCGCCGGCATGAGCGAGCGCAGCTTCCTGCGCCGCTACCGCGCTGCCACGGGCACGACGCCGGCGCGTGCGGTCGAGCGTTTCCGTGTCGAAGCCGCACGGAGCGCGCTGGCTGACTCACGCCGGTCGATCAAGGACGTGGCACGCCGCTGCGGCTTTGGCTCAGAGGAAACCATGCGGCGCAGCTTCATCCGCATGCTGCGGGTGTCGCCGCGTGACTATCGTGAGCGCTTTCTCGCGTAACGGCGCCAGTCCTCCGCTGTGTCCACATCGTGCAGCGTCCGCAGAAATGCCACGCCGCGCCCGTCGAAGTTTAGCAGCGTGTCGCCAAGCGCATGCTCGGTTGACCAGCGCACATGGTTGAACACCCGCGCCGGGCGGCGCGGGGGCAGGCCAACCAGCCAATAACCGCCGTCGGCGGCCGGCCCGAACACCGCATCGGCAGCGCCCAGGGCACGGAATGCCGCGGCGATGTCGGCCGGGTTTGCATCGGGAATGTCGCTGCCGATGATGACGACACGACCGCGCGGGAATTGCCGGAACGCGCGGTGCATGCGCTGACCGATGTCACCGCCGCCTTGGCGGATACGGGCCACGCGATGTGGCAGCCGCAACATCGCGCGATCCGGCGTAACCGAGACCACGGTGGAGAAACGCCGGTCAGCGGCGAGCATGCGCAGCAGGCGCGTCAGCGTTGCCAGGTGAAAACGGAGCGCGGCGCGGTCACCGATTTCCTGTGCCAGCCGGCGCTTGACCGCGCCAAGACGCGGTGCGCGGGCGAATACCACGACCGTGTCCTTCACTGGTAAAGCCGCGCAATATGTCGCGGCGACACGCCGGCAAACCACAGGGACAGGCACAGCAGGTTCCGCGCGGATCGGCATAGCCAGCCGTCACGTAGCCAGCGTTCCGCCGACGTCACGGCGGCCGCGTCCAGTGCGGTCAACCGCCGTCGGCCAAGGCGGCGCACCAAGTCTACGTCCTCCATCAACGGCAGCGGGCGAATGCCGCCAACCTCTTGCAGCAGATCGCGATGGATCAGCAGACCCTGATCGCCGTACGGCAGTGCGAACGCACGACAGCGCCAGGCCACAAGCCTTTCCACGCGGCGCGCGCGCGGATCGCTGCAGTCGAGCGCAAAACGGAAATAGCCGGCGCGATCAGGGAAGGAAGACATATGGGCGTGCGCGGCCGCGTCCCACCCGCCTGCGAGCCGCGTGTCAGCGTGCAGCAGCAGCAGCCATGCATGATGCGCCGCTGTCACGCCTGCAGCCAGTTGGGTGCCGCGCCCGCGTGGCGCAGCGACGACGCGGGCACCGTGACGCGCTGCAACGTCCGCGGTGCTGTCGGCACTTCCGCCATCGACGACCACAACCTCCGCAGCAGCGTGCAGCCCGGCCAGCGCCGCAGGCAGCGAACGCTCCGCGTTGAGCGCCGGAATGACGACAGACAGATCGAACGCAGCTGCATCCGGCGGCGGAACCATGTGCCTCCCGGCGGCTCCTCGCAATGACAGCCCTATCCAATCGGCGGACGGTACCAGCTCGGCTTGCGCTTCTCCCTGAAAGCGTTGGTCCCCTCGTGGCCTTCCGACGAATAACGCTGCGTCCAGCTTTCGTGTGCCAACATCGCCATCTGCCGCTCATCCAGCAGCAATCCGTTGGCACCGAGAAATGAGCGTTTGGTCATGGCGATCGCTCCCGGCCCACCAAGAAACACCGCATCGAGCACGTCTGCGACCTTCGCCTCGATACGGTCGGCCGCAACCACGTCGTGCACCAGTCCGATGCGCACTGCTTCGGCCGCATCGAATCGCTCGCCGGTCAGCGCATAGCGCCGCGTGTGACGCAGGCCCATCGCGTGCACCATGTGCGTGGAGATCGGCGTTGGTGCCACGCCAACCCGCACTTCCGTGAGTCCGAAAATCGCGTCGGGCGTGGCGAGCGCGACATCGACGCAGCACACCATGCCGGCGCCACCGCCGAAGCATGCGCCGTGCACGACTGCAATGGTCGGCTTGGGAAATTCATTCAGCAACTGCATCGCCCGGGTCGTCGCCATCGACGCCGTGTAATTCTGCTCCGGTCCGTAATTGGCGGCTCGGCCGAGCCAGTTGATGTCGGCGCCAGCCTGAAAATGGCGCCCGGCACCGCGCAGCACCAGGCAGCGCACGGATGCGTCGGGGGCCAGCGTCTGCAGGCCGGTGATCAATTCGTCCAGCAGATCCTCGTTGTAGGCATTGCCTACTTCCGGGCGGTTTAGCGTCACATTCGCCACGCCACGCGCATCGATGTTGACGAGTACGAGGTCCTTGACCGGTTCCTTGCTCATGGTGCGACCTTTGCCGGATCGGTGTTGCCGCCGCAGACCAGCACGCCGACGCGCGCCCCCTCCGGCGGGACGAAGACGCCGGACAGCAGCGCCGAGAGCGCAGTGGCGCCGCCTGGTTCGGCGATGAGGCGGCAGTGTTCCCATAACGCCTGCTGCGCGGCAACGATCGCGGCGTCGGGGACCAATAGCGCGTCGGTGACAAAGCGTTGCGCGATCTCGAACATCTGCCGGCCAACCTGGCGCGCACCCAGGCTATCGGCAGCGATCCCCCCGACGGGCGCGTCGACCGGTTTTCCGGCGCGCAGCGCCTCGTGCAGCGCGGGACACGATTCGGGCTCGATACTGATCACCTGCGCCGCACCGGCGTACCAGGCGGCCATGCCGCCGATCAACCCGCCGCCGCCGGTTGCGACCAGCACATGCGTCAGGTCCGGAGCATCGTGCTCCAGCTCGCGCGCGACTGTGCCCTGGCCGGCAAGCACGTCAGCGTGGTCGTAAGCGTGCACCTCCATCGCGCCGGTTTCCGCCTGGCGGGCGCGCGAGGCGAGCAGTGCCTCGGCATAAGTGTCGCCGGTCTGTACGACGCGGGCATGGTAGCTGGCGATCTGCGTAACCTTCGCCGCTGGCGTGAGCGTCGGAACGAAGATCTCGGCCGGCACGCCCAGGGCGCGTGCGGCATAGGCGACCGCGGCGCCATGGTTGCCGCCCGATGCGGCAATCACGCCGGATGGGGGAAGCTGTGCCGAGAGCAGCCGATTGAAAGCGCCGCGTGGCTTAAAGCTGCCGCTGTGCTGCAGCAGCTCGAGCTTCAGGCAAACGGGGAATGACAGGCCGAATTCGGTCCCGGAGGCACGCAGCAGCGGCGTGCGTCGGACATAGCGATCGATGCGGCTCGCGGCGGCAGCGATATCAGCGCGGCTGACCATTGGCGTCGTGCACCTCCTGCTATTGTGCGGCACGCAGCGACGAAGCAATGTTTCGCGAGAGATTGCTTCGTCGCTGCGTGCCGCGCAATGACATAGGCTCAGAGGAACTAGGTTTCTGACAGATAGGCCATCGCCGCCTCAACGCCGCCGTTGGCGTGCGGGATGCGCTCGATGCGCATGGCCATTTCCACGGCGGTGAGAGCGCCCAGCAGCATCGGCTCGTTCAGATCGCCCAGGTGGCCGATGCGGAAGACCTTGCCGTTCAGCTTGCCCAGGCCGCCGCCCAGCGACACGTTGAATCGCTGCCGGGCGCAGCCGCGGATCGCCTCGACGTCGTAGCCCTCGGGCATCAGGATCGTGGTGACGGAGTCCGAATACCGCGAGGGGTTGGTGCAGAAGAGCTGCGGGCCGTTGTTGCCGGCCCAGACCTTCACCGCACGGCGCGTTGCCTCGGCCAGGCGCGTGTGACGGGCGAAGACATTTTGCAGGCCTTCTTCCTCGATCAAGCGGATGGATTCGCGCAGGCCATAGAAAATGTTGACGGGCAGCGTGCCGATGAAGCTCCTCTGCGGGCGCTTCTGCATCAGCGTCCAGTCGAAATAGAAGCGCTTCAGTTTGGCGTTGGCGTGCGCGGCCATGCCCTTGTCGGAGACGCCGGTGAAGCTCATGCCGGTCGGCAACATCAGGCCCTTTTGGCTGCCGCCGACGACGCAGTCGATCTTCCACTCGTCCATGCGGAAATCGAGCGAGCCGAGCGAGGAGATCGTGTCCACCAGGAACAACGCCGGGTGCTGCCTGTCGTCGATCGCGGCGCGGATGTCCTCGAGCGGCAGCTTCATGCCGGTGGCGGTCTCGTTGTGCACGGCGCAGACCGCCTTCACTGCGTGCCCCTTGTCGGCGGCCAGGGCGTCGCGCACCGCCGCGATATCGACGCCACGGCGCCAGTCG
>JASHVB010000804.1 GCA_030039695.1 Acetobacteraceae bacterium | reverse complement strand
TGGAAGTTCCCGTCGGAGAATTTCCTCGGCGATACCTATCACAATCCGTCGCACCGTTCGGTGGACATGATCGGCATCGGCCCAAGCGGCCAGCGCGGCGTGAAGGGTCGGCGCGACAACGAATACAACAAGGGCCAGCACGTGTGGGTCGCTCATCCCGGCGGGCATGGCATGCACAGTGTGCTGATGCCGCCGGAGTTCGAATACGAGTCGTCCTATGCCCAGTATCCGACCGTCGACGAGTACTTCCGGCACTGTTTCCATGAACGCAAGCGGCGGCTGGGCGAGAAGGCGCGGCTGCTGCCGTTCACCGGGTGCATCTTCCCGAACACGGCGTACCACGGACGCCAACCGCGCGGGCTGTGCGTTTGGCATCCGCACAGCCCGACCGAAACCGAGGGTTGGCGCTTCTTCCTCGTGGATGCAGATGCGCCGGCAGAAGTGAAGGACGTGCTTCGGCGGTTCTACATGCGTTATTCCGGCCCGGCCGGGATGACGGAGCAGGACGACATGGAAAACTGGCTGTACGCGACGGAAGCGAGCAAAGGTACGATCGCGCGGCGGTATCCGTTCAACTATCAGGCATCGATGGGGGCATATCGTATGGACGTGCCGATTCGCGGCGATGTGTCACTGCAGATCACCGATCAGACGCCACGCAATTTCTATCGGGTGTACACTTCGTACCTGCATGGCGACGACTGGGACACGTTGATCGGACGCGAGCGGCTGCCGATGCAGCGGGCGGCGGAGTGACTACGCCTGGAGTACACCTCTCCCGCTCGCAGGAGAGGTCGAGGCGCAACAGCACCGAGGGTGAGGGGAGCAACGCGCAGACCGTCCGAGCGTCTCGCCGCTCACCCGGATCGCTCTGCTTCGCGGCTTGTGCCGGTTCGCGTGCGAGGTGTACTCACGGAAGAGGCGAGGGAACATTGGCATGACTTCTAACATCGACCAGTTGATCAATCCAACCCGAGGCATCATCAGCCGCGAGATCTTCGTTTCACCAGACTTCTACCGTTCTGAGCTGGAGAAACTGTTCGCTCGTACCTGGCTGTTCGTTGGCCTGGAATCGCAAATTCCCAATCCCGGTGATTTCTTCACCTCCCGCATGGGGGAAGAATCTGTCATTCTGTGTCGCGACGCCGAGCGCAAGGTGCATGTGTTCCTCAACTCCTGCCGCCACCGCGGCATGAAAGTCTGCCGCTACGAATCCGGTAACACCTCCCTATTCGTTTGCCCGTACCACTCCTGGAGTTACACGACCGACGGCAAACTGCAAGGCGTGCCACTGTATCGCGCACTCTATGATGGTACGCTGAACCGTGACGAATGGCCGCTCATCGAAGTGCCGCATATTGCGCTGTATCACGGGTCGGTGTGGGCGACGTGGGATACGGACGCGCCGGCGTTCGGGACATACCTCGGCGAAGCGAACGACCACCTGGACCAGGTGCTGGATTCCCGCGATGGCCGTCCCGGCGGGGCGGATGTGATCGGCATCCACAAGTGGGTATTCCCGTCGAACTGGAAATTCGCCGCGGAAAACTTCCTCGGCGACACCTACCACAATCCATCGCACCGTTCGGTCGACATGGTCGGCATGGGGCCGTCCGGCACGCGCGGCGCGTCGAGCCGGCGCGACAACGAGTACTCCGGTGGCCAGCGTTTTTGGGTGGGTTTTCCTCAGGGTCACGGCATGACCGGAGCACTAATGCCAGAGGACACGGAGTACGTTTCAACGTATCAGCATCATCCAATCGTCGATGAATATTTCCGTCACTGCTTCCACGAGCGGAAACGGCGGCTGGGGGCGAGGGCGCGGCTTCTGCCACTAGTGGGAACGATCTTTCCCAACGCCTCGTATCACGGACGGCAGCCGCGCAGCATTTGCGTTTGGCATCCGCACAGCCCAACGGAGACCGAAGGCTGGCGCTTCTTTCTGGTGGATGCTGACGCGCCGGCCGAAGTCAAGGACGTGCTGCGCCGGTACTATATGCGCTACTCCGGCCCAGCGGGCATGACAGAGCAGGATGATATGGAAAACTGGCTGTACGCGACGAAGGCCAGCTCGGGGACGATCGCGCGGCGATATCCGTTCAACTATCAGATGTCGATGGGCGCCTACAAAACCAATGATCCGATTCCCGGTGACGTGTCGCTGCAGATCACTGATCAGACGCCGCGGAATTTCTACCGGGTGTATGGGAATTATCTCAAGGGGCTTGGCTGGGACGTCTTGCTCGGCCGCGATGGCGCGCCGCTGCGCGCGGCGGCGGAGTAGGGGCATGAGCGAAGTAGCGGAACGGCGCGGCCTGGCATGGTTCGAGCTGAAGCAGGACATCGAGGATTTCCTGTACCAGGAAGCTGATTTGCTGGATCAGCGACGCTTCAAGGAATGGCTGGAACTGCTGGCCGAGGACTTGGTGTATTTCATGCCGATCCGCCGCAACGTGAAGTTCGGCGAACATGCAGAACATGAGAACACGCGGCAGGGCGAAGGGATCAGTTGGTTTGACGAGGATAAGTGGACGCTCACCAAGCGCGTGGAGCAGATCCTGACCGGGGTACATTTTGCGGAAGAGCCGCTGTCGCGGGTCACGCACATCGTCAGCAACGTGCGGCTGCTGGACGTGCAGCCATCGGCGGAGAATGCGCGGCAGGTTACGGTGGGGTGTCGCTTCCTCGTGTATCAGAATCGCGTTGAGTACGAGAACCACACGTTCATCGGGCGGCGGACCGATGTGCTGCGGCGCAGTGGCGCGTCGTGGCAAATTGCGCGGCGGGAGATGCTCCTGGAGCAGAATGTGCTGCTGGCGAAGAATTTGAGCGTATTTTTCTAAGGGGGACGAGGACGATGATTGATCTGACCGGCATTCAGCGGGGAGCGAAGCTGCGGATTGTCGGCGGGATCACCGCGGAGGTGCTGGAAAATGTGAACGACGAGTGGGTGCGGGTGCGGCTGGTCGAAGTGCCGGAAGGGAAGGGGACCGTGGGGATGGAGGAGCTCTGCCACGCAACCGATGTGATCGAGGCGGTGTCGGCGTAGCTAACCTTTCCCGCTTCGCGGGAAGGGGTGAGGTGTGCAGCATCCAGGGCGGGGGACCAACGTCACGGACCGTTCGTGGGTTTGACCTTTCACCCTCGGCGGTTACGCTTCTCGACCTTTCCGGCTTGACGGGAGAGGCCTAAGACGGCCTGCATCATCTCGGCGTGCACTTCTACCTCCGTTCGGTTCGCGTCGATCAGCACGCAGCGTCCCGGTTCAGCATGCGCGATCTCGCGAAACCCCACCGCAACTCGCGAATGGAACGCGCCACCTTCGCGTTCATACCGGTCCGCCGCCGCACCGCGCCCGTGCAGCCGCGCCGCGACAACCTCGGCCGACACATCGAGCACGAAGGTCACATCCGGCACCAGCCCGATCATCCGCGTCAGATCTGCGATCATCGCACGGTCTGCACCCTGACCATATCCCTGATACGCCATTGTCGAATCAGCAAACCGATCGCACACCACCCACGTTCCCACAGCGAGCGCCGGCCTGATCGTGCGCTCCACATGCTCCGCGCGCGCGGCGAAATGCAGCAGCGTCTCCGCCGGCGCGGACCAGGCAACGGGGCTGCCTAGCAGCAATTCGCGCAGCACTTCCGCGCCCGGCGCGCCGCCTGGCTCGCGCGTTCGCAGCACCGGAACGCCCAGCGCCTCGAGCGCGTCTGCGAGCATCCGTGCCTGAGTCGATTTGCCCGCGCCCTCGCCGCCTTCCAGCGTGATAAAGCGGCCCTGCGTCATATGCCGCGGTCAGCTTCCGGTGATGTAGTGAGCCAGCACGGCCATCGCGCGCCCCGGCAAACCGAGCCGCTCCACATCGATGCCGGCGACCAGCGGCGCATCGAATGCCGGCATGCCGTCACCGCTGATCGTTAGGTGCCCGAGCGCGCTTCCCTTCGCCACCGGCGCGCGGATCGGTGTGGAGTAGCTCACGTCGATCTTGCTTTTCTGCCGCCAATTGCGCGGCATGGTCGCAACCAAGTCCTTGCCGGCGACCAGCGGGACGGTCGGCGACGTACCCAGCCAGACCGGCACGTTCTGCACCACCTCGCCGGCTGCAAACAACTGCACGTCCTCGAAATTGGCGAACGCCCAGTCGATCAGGCGGTCGCCTTCCTCGGACCGCTCACGCTCGGCCGACAAGCCATTGAGCACCAGGATGATGCGACGGTTGCCGCGCTTTGTGCTGGCGACGAGGCCGTAGCCCCCCTCCTCCGTGTGGCCGGTTTTCAGCCCGTCGGCGGTCCCGTGCTGTACCATCGGATTGCGGTTGTACTGCTTGATGTTGTTGTACGTGAACGTCCTCTCCGAGTCGTAATGATAGTATTCGGGAAAATCGGCTATCAGGGCGCGGGATATCGTCGCGATGTCGCGTGCGCACATGTAGTGGTCATCATTCGGCCAGCCGGTTGCGTTCACGAAATGCGAATTGATCAACCCCAGTTTCTTGCCGGTCTCGTTCATAAGGTCGGCGAACTGCTCTTCCGAACCGGAAATCGCCTCGGCGAGCACGATGCACGCGTCGTTGCCAGAATCAACGACCATGCCGCGGATCAGGTCCTCCACCGACACCGTCGTGCCAACCTGCACGAACATCTTCGATCCGCCCATCTTCCAGGCTCTCTCGCTGACCGGCAACTGGTCGGTCAGCTTCAAGCGTCCCGCCTTCACACGCGACAGGACGATGTAAAGCGTCATCAACTTGGTCATCGACGATGGCGGCATGCGCTGGTCGGCGTCTTTGTCCAGCAGCGTCTCGCCGCTGTCGAAGTCCTCGATGATGGCCCAGCGCGCGGTGGTGTCGACTGGCCCAAGAGGCGTGTTGGCCGGTGTCGTCGGTGGCACTGCGGCCTGCTGCAATTTCTGTTTTCCGGCGACAGCGCCGTGCAGGGGTCCTTTGCGCCGCTGCGCCAGCGCCGGGAGCGCAGCGACGAACGGTGCGAGTAGCGCAAGACGACGGGTCAGCATCGCGTCTCTCCTATTCGACCACGATCCGGGCATCCGGGACGCCTCCGCGGATCGCCTGGTACAGTGCAGCGTCGGCTTGGGCCACGCTGTCGAACGGACCGGCCATCACGCGGAAACCTTCGCTGCCGCTGTCCGTCGCCGGCTCGATGCGGACCGGCAGCCCGACCAGTTTCGCCCGCTGCATGGCAGCGTATTCGTAGGACTGGAAGGTATCGAGTCGCACCCACAATCGACCGGGGTGCGGTGCACCCTGTGTCACGGTTTCGGGCAGGCGCTGCGGCAGGCGATCGGCCGCTGCTGCCGTGGCGAAGTTTGACGCCAGGACTGTACGCCCAGCTTCCTGCCGCACACCCGGCGGTGGCGCGAGTGTGGTGGACAGCACCTCTCGCCGTGGTGCTCGCTCCACGTGGGGCATCGGCGCCCCGCCGACCTGCTCTTCCGCGGCCTCGGTCAGCAGCGGCAAAACCGTGAGCCGTACCTGCGCGGCGCCGTCGCGGGGAATGCCCAGCAAATCGGCGATCCGGTGCGTGACCTGAACCAAGCGTTCCGGCGTCGGTGTGCCGCGGTCGTTGACGCGCAACAGCACGCTGCGACCCGTCTGGAGGTCGGTCAGTCGGACTATCGACGGCAGTTGCAGCGTTGGGTGGCCGGCGGCGAAGGCGCTCTGGCTGAACACCTCGCCATCGGTGGTGAGATCGGGATGATCATCGGAATAGACGGCGGCGAGCCCGGTTTCGTCCAAATCGTAGGTGTCGCGCGGATACCACCAGACGCCTCCGGCCTGGTACGGTTTGCCCAGAACGTAGTGCGGGTGCGGCGTCGGTTCGTTCGATGCGCAGGCGGCCAATAGGCAAAGCGCGGCCGTTATGCCGCACCGTGGCCTCATGCCGTCACCCTGTCGCCCAGCAGGCCCACCGCCAGCGCGTAGAAGTCGGACGGATTGTAACGGCGGATGGCGAGGAAATGCGGATAGACGACGAAGGCGTCTCCGGTTGGCCCGTCGGGGATCAGCACGGAGGTCGGCGTGTTGGCAGATTCCCGCCACGCACCCCCCAGCGGGCGGATGCCTTCGCGCACCCATTCGCCCAGCGGGCGTCGAATCTGGCGTCCGGCGCTGGCGGTGTCGAATTGTACGGGCAGGATCACGGGCTGGCCCCAGGTTGTGGCCCCATGCCAGCCAGATTGCGCGAGGTAGTTGGCGATTGATCCCAACACATCCGGAATGCTGGTCCAAATGTCGCGGCGGCCATCGCCGTCGAAATCCACAGCGTAGCGCAGGAAACTCGTAGGCATGAACTGCGGCTGGCCCATCGCGCCGGCGTAGCTGCCGGTCATACGCGGCGGGGTAATGTCGCCGTCGTCCAGGATGCGGAGCGCAGCGATCAGTTCTGGGCGAAAGAACGACGCCCGGCGTCCGTCCCAGGCGAGCGTTGCCAATGCATCGACCACATGGAAATCGCCGATCTGCGTGCCGAAACTGGATTCCAGGCCCCAGATGCCGGTGATGACACCAGGCGGCACGTAGAACCGGTTCCACACGGCCGCCAGCAGGGCGCGGTTCTGCGCGACCGCGGCGCGGCCAGCCTCAATGCGTTTCTCAGTGATCAGCAGGGCTCGGTACCGCGCCCAGGTCATAGTGAATTCCGGCTGGTGCCTGTCGCGCTCCAGCACTTTCTGATCTGGGGCGATGCCGTAAAGTGCCACGTTGATCGTGGCAGCGCTGATGCCGGAGCGCGCGGCCTCGGCGCGTAAGCCGGCGAGGAACTCGGCAAAGCTGGACGGCGCCGCCGCAGCTGTCCCGGCGACCAGACTAGCGGGAATTGCGGCGAGGATGGTGCGGCGAGTCGGCATAGCGAATTGTCTGCCATGCGGAGGCGCACCGGGGCAACTTAACGTGAAAACATAAGCGGCCTCTTGCTGACTGCATGACGCCCGAAAGGTCTGAGACTGCGGAAAGTGCTAGGCGCGACCCCTGGCCCCCCAAGTAGGAGCGGCCGTCCTGGACCTTCCGGCGACCGCTCGAAGCTCTGGCTCGGTTCGGCTGGTGCGACAGGCGCGAGATGCTTCGGTCGCGGCGCAGGCGTTGCCGCGATGGCCAGGGCTAAGCCGCAGCCTAGGAAGGGTGAACGAAAATCAGGTTCTGAAGATACGTGAGGTATTTCAACGTTTTGGCTAGGTGATGGGGACTTACTCACAGCTTTCCCGGACGCCTTCCCGCGCGCCAGCGAGCTAAATGGTTACAAGAGGTATGCCCCGAGCGGAATTCCAAACGGCAGAGCCTCTTGGTCTCGGGTTCGGGCCTGGACGCCCCCTATACCTGGCGCGGCCGCACGCCCCACAAGCTTGGCGCGGGACGCGAGCATCTGTCTATCCGGCGGCCTCCGCCGCAGTTTTGGTCAACACCACCTTTGACGGCACGGTCCGATCGAGTCTGGCACGCTGTATCGGCGACCCACGTAGTGGCTGCTGCCGCCCGGATTGTCGCGGAATGGACCATGTGACCGGTGGCAATGGCTTGATCGCCACGGGCAACGCGGGGCCAATTGGCGCCACCCGCGCCGTGACCGGTGGAGCAGCAACCGGCGATACCGGGATGACGGGAGCCGGGCTGCCAGGCATAACCAGTGTCGCTGGCGTTGCGGACGACGCATGCAGCGCAGTCAGCCGGTCGTTGATCTGGCGCTGGGTCGCATCGAGCTGGCGCAGCGCTGTGGCGATGGATGCCATCTCCACGTTGGTGCGCGTGTTGATGTGACTGGCCGCCACCACAGCTATGCCCAACAAGGCGGCGAAGGCGCCAAGGGAGGTGGCGACCAGCTTGCCGCGGCGCGCGCTGTGCCTGGCTTCGTCCGCGAGTCGTGCGGCTTGTTCTGCCTGGCACGCGACGTCCGTCACGACTCGGATCGCGTGTTCCGCGACTCGCTGCACACCTTGCGCGGCATGTCCGTGGGCGACTGGCAGTGCCGACGGCATATGCAATGAAATCGGCAGCGGGCCTGCCCGCCGTACGAACCCGGACGGCAGTTCATTGCCGTTGGCGGCCGTGCGGCAGCTCAGCGCCGGATTGCGCTTGGCGTGATGCAGCAAAAGCTGCGCGTCCCGCGAAACGGAAAGTCGCAACGGATGATGACCTGCCACGAGAGTGCGTCCTCAGCGTCGGTTCTCTTACGCGGGCAACATTCGCGCAACTGCCGCGTTGCATTCCAGCCACATGAGAGTGATGCACGAAGCCGCTATCAACAACCGCGCTCCCGCCCGCCAGTGCTGCCATCCAACGAGCTGCGTGACGTTGTCGGCGAGCGGGCGCAGCGCGTCCTGTCACATGATGTGATGAATTCAGCAAGCTGGAGGGACGCGACACGCCGCGGGATGGTTGTCAGCGGCGCGGCGGCTGCGGCAGAACTGGTGCGGATTGACATCGACCAATCGCCCTGATTCGAACGCTGGCGAGATACATTTCGGCGGGTCTGTCACGCCGATCGCCGACGTCGATCCGTCGTTGAAGATTGATCCGGATGCCTCCTCGCTTGAGGACATGCTCCGATTCGAATCGGTCAAGAGGGCGATGACTACGTCGCGACACTGATGTCGATCCCGATTTCGTCGCTGATTACGTCGCTGCCTTACCGCGTCGATCTGTACCAAAGTACCGGCCTGCACGTGCGGTGACATTTGCCGCGCGCGAGGCGAACCCGATTAAACTGTACCTTCCGCCACGAATTTACGGCATGATCTAGCGCGGCGCGCCTGGCCAGGCTTCCGCATCCTATAACTTCTCACCATGCCGTAAATTCGACTCCGAAGAGGAATTCTCAACGGCAAGTGGCCAACGGTTACGCGGTAACCTTGAACAATGCGGAGGGGTGCGCCCTGCGCCGCCGGTCACGGCACCGATCGACCATTCCGGCCTCGGGGTAATCGACACGGCAGAGAACCCCGCACCGACCTCGTCGCGGCGGCCCAACCTGTCTCACTTCAATCTCCGTATTCCCGCGAGGCCGACCCTATGGGGGTGGAACTTTATGGCCGCTCGCTGCCTGGCTCACTGAATGCGCTGACATCAAATCGCGTTCAGCAAGCATCCCTCATCATGTCTTTGACGCCCATGCCTTTTGCACCGCCTCCCCGCCGGCCGACGGCTGTCCGTTGCGGATCGGTTTCGAGGGAATGCCGCGTTGGTGCCGCAATGCCAGCTTCGGCATAAGCTGCCGCCGCGGATTACCGTGCTGCGCGCCGAGCTCGCCACCAACGAACGCCGCGTGGCGGTCGCGCGGTGCGGAACCAATCCTGGAGCTGGCGTAATCCGCCGTTATGTGCTGCACGTGACCGTAGCGGGCGGCTAGGGGAGGAACGAATGACGGAGATCGGCGGATATGAAGTCCTGGGCCTCGGCCTCTATTTCGAGGACATGCCGATCGGCCGGAAGTTCCGCACGGTCGGCCGCACCCTGACCGAAGCGGATCTGGTGAACTTCATCGGCGTCACCGGCATGACCGAAGTGCTGTTTTCGAACGTCGAATTCCTGCGCAACGAAAGCGACATCAAGCAGCGAGTTGTGCCGGCGGCCATGGTCTATTCGTTTGCTGAAGGCTTGTTGGTGCACAGCACGATGCAGCACACCGGCTTCGCCTTCCTCCATATGGAGCTGAACGTCGAAGGGCCCACCTTCGCCGGCGATACCATCCACGTGCAATGCGAAGTGATCGAAAGCCGCCGCAGCACCAGCCGCGCGAACCGAGGCCTGGTGCGCACCCGGAACAGCGTGCTGAAGCAGGACGGCACGCTCGCACTCACCTACATGCCGCTGCGCATGGTCAAGGCACGAGGCGAAGGTTGAACACCGCACATTGCCCACTGAAACGGCACACCGAGTCAAACGGTGGGCATGAGGGTGACGAACCGCTATCGGCCGCATTAACAACAGTTCATGCATTGTTTGCGCGGCTGTGTCGGCACCTGACCGGTCTTGTCGCGCCTCGCCGCGTCGCCAAGAGATGGAAATCATACGCTTTTTGAGAAAATAGCGATTGTGCCCCGCGGCCTTGCTCCGTAACATCCGGCGATACCTCAGGGAATGGCACGCTGTTTGCGTGCCACGTATCATGCTGGGGTCCGGGAGAAGGGGATACGCAATGAACGAACACCAGTTGCGCGGTCTGATCGAAGAGGTCAGGGACGGCAAGCTGCCGAGGCGCGCTTTCATTTCGAGAATGATAGGACTCGGTCTCACCGCCCCCATGGCGGCGCAGATATTGACCTTCTCCGGCCTGCCGGCGAATGCTGCAGAAAAGTTCGTCTACAAGCCAACCAAACGCGGTGGCGGCGGTCCGCTGCGTACGCTGTGGTGGCAGGCACCGACCCTACTCAATCCACACTTCGCCATCGGCACCAAGGACCAGGACGCGTCACGCATATTCTACGAACCTCTCGCGAGCTGGGACCCGGACGGCGATCTGGTCGCCGTGCTTGCGGCGGAAATCCCCACCATCCAGAACGGGCTCCTCGCCAAGGATGGGCTTTCGGTTACCTGGAAGCTGAAGCAGGGCGTAAAATGGCATGACGGCCAGCCCTTCACCGCCGATGACTGCGTGTTTAACTGGAAATATGCCGCCGATCCGGCCACCGCGGCGACCACCATCGGCGTCTACCAGGACATCAACGTCGTCAAGCTAGATGACTATACGATCCGCGTGCAGTTCAAGAAGCCGACGCCTTTCTGGGCCAACGCCTTCGTCGGCATCTTCGGCATGATGATCCCCAAGCACATCTTCGAACCCTACGCCGGTGCGAAGTCGCGCGAAGCTCCCGCCAACCTCAAGCCGGTCGGCACTGGCCCCTACACGTTTGTGTCCTTCAATCCGGGCGATTTGGTGCAAGGCAAGCTCAACCCAAACTACCACATGCCGAACCGCCCGTATTTCGACACGATCGAGATGAAGGGCGGCGGTGATGCGGTGTCCGCGGCACGCGCGGTACTCCAGACCGGCGAATACGATTTCGCCTGGAACATGCAGGTCGAGGACGCCATCCTGAAGCGCCTGTCGGCGGGAGGCAACAGCCGCGTGCTGATCACGCCCAGCGGCAATATCGAGCATATCCAGCTCAATAACACCGATCCGGGGGTCACCGTTGACGACCAGCGTTCCAGCCTCAAGACGAAGCATCCGTTCCTGACCGATCCGGCGGTGCGCAACGCACTCAATCTGCTAGTGGATCGGCTGGCGGTGCACAAATACATTTATGGCGATACTGGCTACGACACGGCGAACTTCGTCAACAATCCAAAGAAGTTCCGTTCGCCGAACACGCATTACGAGTTCAACGTTGCGGAAGCGATCAAGCTTCTCGAAGCCGGCGGCTGGAAACCGGGCTCCGATGGCGTCCGGCAGAAGAATGGCGTCAAGCTGCACATGGTCTACCAAACCTCGATCAACGCACCGCGCCAGAAGACCCAGGAGATCGTCAAGCAGGCCGCCGAGAAGGCCGGCATCTCCATGGAGCTGAAGTCGGTCACCGCTTCGGTGTTCTTTTCCTCCGACGTTGCCAATCCGGACACCTACTCGAAGTTCTACAGCGATCTGCAAATGTACACGACCACAATGACCCAGCCGGATCCCGGCCAGTTCATGATGCAGTTCCTGTCGTCTCAGGTCGCGCAACGGGAGAACAAGTGGCAGGGCCGGAACATCAGCCGCTGGCAGAACCTGGACTATGACAAGATGTGGAACCAGTCTGAATCGGAGCTCGATCCGGTCAAGCGTGCGGCGCTGTTCATCGCCATGAACGACATGGTGGTGAAGGATGTGGTCGTCATTCCTGTGGTCACTCGTCCCGCGGTTTCGGCCCTGGTGAAGGACCTGCAGGCGCCGATCAGCGGCTGGGATAACACCACCTACGCGTTGCAGGATTGGTATCGTGCCTGATCAGGCGTCGTCTGTGATGGAGGCTGGCCGCTTGCGCCGGCCTCCCGCGTACTGCGCGCCGGATTTGCGCGCGTGAGCCGCTACCTCATTCGGCGCTCGCTGCTGGCGATTCCTAGCCTGCTCGGCATCAGCGTCATCTTGTTCACCATCCTGGCACTGGCGCCCGGCGATCCGTTCTCCGAGCTCGCTACCAACCCTGCTATTCCGCCCTCCGTACAGGCCGCGCTGCGTGCCAAGTTCGGTCTCGATCAGCCGATCCCCGTGCGCTACATGCACTGGCTCATCGCCATGCTGCATGGTGACTGGGGCTTTTCCTTTGTCAGCCGCGTCAACGTCGACACGCTGATTCTGGAACGCCTGCCGACGACGCTCGGCGTGATCGGCGCCTCGCAGGTGCTGGCGATCCTTATCGCGCTACCGGTGGGCGTGTTCGCGGCAACCCGCCCCTATTCGCTGTTCGACCAGATCGCCAGCACCGGTGCGTTAATCGGCTTCTCCTTGCCTACGTTCTTCACAGGCATCGTCTTCATTCTGATCTTCAGCATCCGGCTGCACTGGTTCCCCCTTGTCTACCGCGCGGATCTTGCCGCCACCGGATTGCAGTGGTGGTGGGAGGAACTCAAGCAGGCGATCATGCCAATCGCCGTGTTAGGTTTGTTTCAGGGGGCGGCATGGACCCGCTTCGTGCGCTCCGCCGTGTTGGACGTGATCCGGCTTGACTATGTCACCACCGCGCGCTCCAAGGGCCTGTCGGAGCGTGTCGTCGTGCTGAAGCATATTGTGCGCAATGCGATGATCCCGGTGGTGACGCTGATCGCGCTGCAAATGCCGATCGTGTTCGGTGGCGCGATCGTGACAGAGCAAATCTTCCGGGTCCCGGGCATCGGATCGTTGCTGATCAGTGCGATCCTTGCCAACGACACGCCGGTGATTATGGCTGTGACGTTCGTGTTCGCCTGTCTGGTCATTATGTTCAACCTGATCGCGGACCTGCTGTATGGCTGGCTCGACCCTCGCATCTCCTACCGCTGACTCCGTCGGCGTTGCCGCGGCCCCGCCTGTGCAGCCGCGGCAGCTCACGCCATGGATGGAGGCGTGGCGGCGGTTCCGGCGCCATCGCCTTGCCATTGCGAGCACGCTCATCCTACTGGTTATGATTCTCGCTGTCGCCTTGGGGCCATTGCTTTGGCCGGTGGCGATCAACGACATCGACTTCTCCGCGCAATTGCAGGCACCGAGCTGGGCGCATCCGCTCGGCACCGATGATCTCGGCCAGGACCTGCTGGCGCGCATGCTGTATGGCGGGCGAATCTCGCTGTCGGTCGGCTTGGCCGCAATGTGTGTGTCGGTCGGCGTCGGCACCCTGATCGGCTCCATCGCCGGCGTGTCGCGCGGCATTATCGACAACGTGCTGGTATGGGTGATCGACCTCTTCCTGTCGCTGCCGCAGCTTCCCATCCTGTTGCTGGTCATCTACCTGTTCCGCCACACGCTAACGATTTTGCTTGGTGCGCAGTTGGGCATGTTTCTGCTGATTGTCGTCGTGATCGGCGGGTTCCGCTGGATGATCGTCGCCCGCCTGGTGCGCGCGCAATTTCTCGCGCTGCGCGAAAAGGAATTCGTCGAGGCTGCGCGTGCTCTCGGCGCCTCGACGTTCCGAATGGTAGTGCGCCACGTGCTGCCGAACGCGCTCGGCCCGGTGATCGTCGCCGGTACGATCGACGTGGCGAACGCCATCATTGCGGAATCCACGCTCGCGTTCCTCGGGCTGGGCTTTCCACCGGACATCCCAAGCTGGGGTCGGATTCTGTACGATTCGAAAGACTATCTGGACGTCGCGCCGCACTGGGCGCTGTTTCCCGGCGGTGCCATTTTCCTGGCGGTGCTGACCATCAACTTCATCGGCGACGGGCTGCGCGATGCGCTCGATCCACGTCGGATTTTGTAATTCCGGTGTGCGCTGGCTATATCGCTCCATCATGTCCGGGCTTGACCTGGTCATCTTTGCACGATCATCGTTGACGGACTCCCCATGCCCGATCCCCTGTTGCAGATCCGCCGTTTGAAAACGCATTTTAAGACCGACGACGGCATGGTGCGTGCCGTCGATGGCGTCGACATGACGATCGACCGCGGCGAGACGCTGGGCGTGGTCGGCGAGTCCGGATGCGGCAAGACCGTCACCGCGATGACCGTGCTGAAGCTGATCCAGATGCCGCCCGGGCGCATCGTTGACGGTGAGATCCTTTGGCAGGGCCGCGACCTCGTGCCGCTGGCTCCTGACCAGATGCGGCACATCCGCAGCAAGGAAATCGCCATCATCTTCCAGGAGCCGATGACCTCGCTCAATCCGGTCTATACCGTCGGAGAGCAAATTGCAGAGGTGCTGCGATTGCATGAAGGGTTGAATAAGCGCCAGGCGATCGATCGCGCGGTGGAGATGCTGCGGCTTGTCAACATCCCCACGCCGGAACGGCGGGTCCACGATTATCCGCACCAGTTCTCCGGCGGCATGCGTCAGCGCGTGATGATCGCCATGGCGCTGTCCTGTAATCCCAAGCTGCTGATTGCCGACGAGCCGACCACAGCCCTGGACGTGACGATTCAGGCCCAGATCCTGGATCTGCTGGCCGAGATGAAATCGCGCCTCGGCATGGCGATTATGCTGATCACCCATGCGATGGGGGTGGTGGCGGAAACGGCGCAGCGTGTCGTGGTGATGTATGCCGGCCGCGTGGTGGAAGAGGCGACGGTCGACCGGCTGTTCGCGCGGCCGCTACATCCTTACACGCAGGGCCTGATCCGTTCGATTCCGCGAATCGACACGACCGCCGGCAAGAAGCAACGACTGGAAGCGATTTCCGGCATGGTACCCAGCCTAACCCATCCGCCGCCCGGTTGCCGGTTCGCACCCCGCTGCAAATTCGCCAAGCCCGAATGCACCGACGCCATGCCGGAACTGCGGCAGATCGAAACGGGTCACAAGGTGGCCTGCATACTGTATTAGCGTCGGAGATTGCCGGGCGATGAGCGAGCCGCTGCTACGCGTCAACGAGTTAGTGAAGAACTTCCCCGTCAAGGGCGGCATCCTGGGCCGTGCTGTCGACCACGTACATGCGGTGGACGGCGTCAGTTTTCAACTGAACGCGGGTGAGACGCTGGGCCTGGTCGGTGAGTCCGGCTGCGGCAAGTCCACGACGGGGCGCTGCATTTTGCGGCTGATCGAACCAACCTCCGGCGAGGTCTGGTTTGAGGGCCGTAACATCACTGCCTTTACCCACAAGGAGCTGACAGCGCTGCGGCGGGATCTGCAGATCATCTTTCAGGACCCGTATGCCTCGCTGAATCCACGCATGACCGTCGGCGCGATCGTTGGCGAGGCACTGATCATCCATGGGTTGGCGAAAAATCGCCGCGCATTCCAGGACCGGGTGATCGAGCTGTTGGAAACCGTTGGCCTCACTGCGGACCATGCACGGCGCTATCCGCACGAATTCTCTGGCGGCCAACGGCAGCGCATCGGCATCGCGCGCGCTCTCGCGGTGTCGCCGAAACTGGTCGTATGCGACGAGCCGGTTTCCGCATTGGACGTGTCGATCCAAGCGCAGGTCATTAATCTCTTGGAGGACCTGCAAGACCAATTAGGCCTGACCTATCTGTTCATTGCACATGACCTCTCCGTCGTAGAGCACATTAGTACACGTGTGGCGGTGATGTATCTTGGCCGCATCGTCGAGCTTGCCAGTGCGCGTGACCTGTATGTGAAGCCACTGCATCCTTACACCGAGGCGTTGCTGTCAGCGGTTCCCATCCCTGATCCGACTGCGCAGCGGCAGCGAATCCATTTGCAGGGTGACGTGCCAAATCCGATCCGCCCGCCCAGTGGCTGCCATTTCCATACGCGCTGTCCGATCCGCAAACTCCCACTCTGCAGCACAGAAAAGCCGGCATTACGGCAGACCGCCGACGGGCACTGGGTCGCGTGCCACCTGCGGGGGTAGTGGGCTCACGCTCGACGCCGAGGGTGGAGATATCCCGCTCCGTTGCGGAACACGCGTTGCCTGACGTGCTCGTCTCGAGGCTGAGACAGATCAAGGCAATCGAAATGTCCAGCTTGGTACAGCTGCATTTGATCGCCGCGCCGATTGAGCTGATTATCGCCGAATGAATTGTGGGGTCAAAGCTACGCAGGTTTGCTGATCAACGAATCGTAACTGGGGAGCAATCGTCTATTCCGACGTCGCCTGCGTCCGCAACCCGGAGCTGGCGCAAGGGGTTCGTTTGTCGCGCTGGTCGAGGATGCGCTACCTTGGCTGACGTACTGCCGGAGCCGTAACGGCTGGCCGGTGGGCTCAAAGCCATGGTGGGTTGTGGAGCGAACGTTGGAACTGAGTATTGCTCGCATTCCCACACGCACGCGTGGGGTGTCTGCGCTCTGATCGTGCTCTATGCTGGCTCGGTCTCGCCGGCCGGAGACCGGTATTGCAGGAGGACCAAGCCCATGAACGACCACTCTCCTGACACCGCGGAATGGGCATTGCCACTGAACATGCGCCCGCGCGATCGCCATATCGCCGATGCTGGCCGCCTGGATCCCGCCCTGCCGCCGCGCCTGCGCGAACTGCTGGAGCGCGGCAAGGCGGCTTCTGCCGAGGCGTTCACCGGCCTGACCACCGACGGCACGCCGCGCGCCGGACTGTTCCCGCTGTACCGCACCGGCGTCTCGCTGGCACCCGTGGTCGCCGCCGCCGAAATATTCGTTGCCGCCCTGTCGCCCGAGGAACGCGGCACCGCAAGCTTCGCCATCGACAGCACCGAGTGGCACACATGGTCCAATATCCATCCCTATCTGATGCGCCACGGCGTGTCCCTGCGCGACCTGAACGACGCGCAGCGCGAGGCCGCGCTCAAGCTGGTGCGGGAAAGCCTCAGCGCTAGCGGCTTCGCCACTGCGCGCGATGTCATGAAGCTGAATGAGCATATCCGCGAGCTGACTGGCCGGTCGGAAGAATACGGCGAGTGGTATTACTGGCTCAGCGTTTTCGGAACGCCGTCGGAGACGCAGCCCTGGGGCTGGCAGATCGACGGGCACCACCTGATCATCAACTGCTGCGTTCTCGGCGATCAGATCGTGCTGACGCCGCAGTTTCTGGGATCGGAGCCGGTATTTGCCGCGTCGGGCAAATACGAAGGCACGCGTGTGTTCCATGAGGAGGAAGCGAAAGGCTTCGTCTTTATGCAGGCTTTGTCACCGGAGCAACGTGCGGAAGCGACGATCAGTCAGGACCTCCCGATGGAGGTGTTCGCTGCCGCCTATCGCGACAACCTGGCTTTGAACTACCGGGGAATCCGCTATGACCGCCTGGACACGCAACAGCAGGGGTTACTGCTCGATCTGATCAACGTCTATGTCGGACGCATCCGTCCTGGGCACTCTGACGTACGATTGGAGGAGGTGAAGGCGCATCTAGACGAGACATGGTTCGCGTGGATGGGCCCGTGCGACGCAGCGAGTCCGTTCTATTATCGCGTGCACAGTCCGGTGATCCTGATCGAGTTCGACCATCAGCGCGGCATCGCCTTGGACAACGACGAGCCATCACGCAACCACATCCACACGGTGGTCCGCACGCCGAATGGCAACGACTACGGCAAGGACCTGCTGCGTCAGCATTATGAGCAGCATGACCATTCGCATCCGTACTCGCCGCATCGGCGGGGGTTGGAGTAGCGTGCCCAGCCTACTTTGCGAACGCGCTGGGGTTTCTGTTTGCCAATGAGCGCCCAGGTCGCGTCGACGTGGCCTTCAGTCAAGTGCTAGCCGAGTTCGCTTGGGTCTCGCTGTGGTGCGTGCCCAGGCTCGCCCTGAGTTCGGGTCCCACGGCGATGAAATAGCTGACGCCGGGGCGATCACGTTGCGACCGGCGCTCGCCGGGATGCCGGGTCAGCGGCCGGCAATCGCGGCCCTTCCACTTGGGGCCGGCTGCGGCGGTTTCTGGTACTCCAAGATTCCGGTTGCACCGCCAGAACCGCCTGCGCCACCTACTGAGGCTCCCACCCTTGCTCTATGATTCTAACCGACGTCGAATCGAGTAAGAACGGCATGTTATCAATCATCACCTTGACCACGGTGACCTGACGACCTCATCGACGTCGCTATCGGTGGCAACTGGATATGTGCTCCCGCCCGGGTTGGACGTTGCCACGTGGCTGAGCGGCTCCCAATGGCTCGAGGTCCGCCGATCAAGGGAAAAGCTCGTGCGGCTCTCGCGCTCTCGCCGACCGACCGTCACTGCGTCAAGGGCCGGTAGCCCCTGACGCCAAACCGTGCCGCTGGCTATAGCCGAAGTAGACTACCAGCCCGAGAATTAGCCAGACCACCAGGCGGAGCCAGGTGGCCAGCGGCAACCCAAGCATCAGCAGCAGCGAGAAGAATATGCCAAAGAGCGGCACCCACGGAACACCCGGCGTTCGAAATGGCCTGCCGACGCGTGGTGCGGAACGGCGCAGATGGATAACGGCGACGCATACCAGAAGAAAGGCGAACAGCGTTCCGATGCTGACCATCTCCCCCAGCAATCCGATGGGGAACATGCCGGCTATGACGGCGACCACGACGCCAATCAGTGCCTGGCTCATGAACGGTGTGCGGAACCGCGGATGCACGTTGCTGAACAGCGGCGGGAGCAGGCGATCGTGCGCCATTGTGAATAAGATTCGTGCCTGCCCAAACAGCAGCACGAATATCACTGTCGTCAAGCCGGCGAGGGCCGCGAACTTGACCAAAACAGCCAGCCACTTGATGCCGGTGACATCGATCGCCACCGCAACCGGATCGGCGACAGCAAGCTTCTGATAGTGGACCATTCCAGTCATCACGAGCGCCATCCCGATATATAGAATTGTGCAGATAAGCAAAGAGCCGAGGATGCCAATCGGCATGTCCCGCTGCGGGTGCCGCGCCTCCTGGGCTGCGGTCGAGACCGCATCAAAACCAATATAGGCGAAGAATACCACCGACGCCCCCCGCAGCACGCCGCTCCAGCCGAAACTGCCGAACTCGCCAGTGTTCTCTGGTATGAAGGGGAACCAGTTCGCAGGGCGGACATATGCGGCCCCGACCAAGATTACCACAGCGACCACGAACAGCTTGAACGCAACCATCGTGTTGTTGACACGCGTCGATTCGCGCGTGCCTAACATTAGCAGGACGGTAAGTACAACGACGACAAACACCGCGGGAAGGTTGAACATCGCGGTCCCTGTCGTGCCATTTGCGACGGCCACCACCTCGCCGGTCGCGTCCGACCATTGCGGAGGAATATAAATGCCAAAGCTCCTCAGCAGACTAACGAAGTAGCCGGACCAGCCGACTGCGACCGTCGACGCGCCCATTGCATATTCGAGGATCAGGTCCCAACCGATGATCCAAGCGAATATCTCGCCCACCGTCGCATAGGCATAGGTGTAAGCACTCCCCGATATCGGGATCATCGCCGCCATCTCTGCGTAGCAGAGCCCGACGAAGGCACAGGCGACGCCGGATAGCACGAAGGAGAGAGAGATCGCGGGACCGGCGTAGCTGGCGGCCGCCTTGCCGGTAAGCACAAAGATTCCTGCGCCAATGATGCAGCCGATGCCTAGGCTGACCAATGACAGAGGACCGAGTGTTTTCGTCAGGCTCCTCGGGCCATGCTCCTCCGCGCCAGATGTAAGGTCTGCTAGCGACTTGCGAGCGGTATATCGTGTGATCGACATGTGCCGTCTCCTTAGTCGGACCAATTGAGTGGGCCATACATTGAGCTTGACCGTCGATTCGTGCAACTGGCCCGTATAGGCCAAGAGAGACTTCTGTGATTGGGACCGCTGGAAATCGCCCGTTCCGCTTCACTGCTCATGTTGATGGAGGCTTCTTGCAATCAATCGCGAGCATGGCACCATACAGCGCAACTTCCGCTGACGTGGTGAGGTTGAGATCGATAATTGCTTCAGCGCCTCCGAGGTAGCGCTTGCTTGCAAGCTGTCGGGTAATACTAGACGCCACGCCGCATGCTAGGCCTGCAGCGTCAGCAGTTCGGCAACCGCGTCATGCCAGCGTTGGGGTGGCGGTCGCTACTGGGAGAGTGGATTGGACACGCGGCTGGCGAACACCGTCTCCTTGGCGCGCTGGCGGCGTCGGTCGTCGGCTACGCGGTTCACTCCATGCGCCAAGCGACGATGAACGCGGTCAACGACTTAGTTCGTGAGGCAATGTTGCATCCGGACTTGGCTCGGGCGTTGACGGAACGCGCGGCGCCGCGGCAGGGGACTGCGCCGATCATTCAGCGTCGTATCGGCGCAGCCATCTAGGCGGCGATCGAGGCTGATCTGGTGAATTCGAAGCGGGCGGCCGGCGGGCAATAGGTGTGACTGTCCTAGATATTGAAGACTTGGCTTCCGACGGGAGGCTGGAAGTCGCCAATCGCTTTGGCGATGCCGAACTGCACCGACTGTTGCGCGTCAAATACAACATCATGCAACGCATGTTGTTTCCAACGTTTGGCGGGGATTTGCGTCCTGGCCTTGAGGATCGCTTCGACTCTCTTATCTTCCAACAAGGCTTGGTCTGCGATCGCCCTATGGCCCTTGGCATCGGTGGCTGCCTGTGCCGGAAATCTGGATTTGCAGATCGTAAACGTTGCGTGTGCGTTGGTGAACCGATACCGTGCGCCCAAGAATGCTAACACGGCTATTGAGGCGACCGTCCCCATATTGTAAATGTACAAGCGTAGGGGAAACATATCAAAGAAATTGAATAGACAAACGCCGTCGCCTACAACCCCTCCGGCTGACTGGAATAAAAGGTGGATTTCGCTATAACTCTGCTGGGTCGTAGCATTGAATGAATTAAAGATTCGGGTCAGAGAATTCTGGTCGATAGTCCCAGAGAACGTTGCGAACGCAGGCTTCTGTGGCGCAGGTTGCATACCAAGACCAGACATTCCCTACCTCCCGTTATGATCATGGTGTTCCTATCTTTCCAGTAACCTCCTCGAATGGCCACCGGCAAGCCTCCTGGGAAGCCGCGCCGGCGGCCAGAGGCGCTGTCAGCGGACGATTTCAGGAATGCGCGGTGGGGTGGTCGACACGGAGTGGCTGTCGCCGTTCTGAACGGAGAAAACGAGACCATTCTTGAACCGGCGAATCATGCCCGGGACCAGGAACGAATTAACAAGGCGCCACAGGGCACTCACGGCGCCGAAAGCAAGTGCCGGCACCACCACCGCGTTAGTTGGAGTGCCAGGGCCTGCGCTGGAGGCTACAACCAACAGATGGTCACACGCGGCCGGGAACACTGGGGACTGTAACACCAACGACGGGTATCGGCGTAGGTACGGCCGGTGAAATCCAAGCAAAAGGCAAAGCAGGTAGGCTATCAGTGCCGCCCCTTATTGGCGTCGTATGCCATCAGGGCGTAGGCGTCAGTCATTGGGGGGGGGCCAGCCTAATTTGGGTGCGCCGTGACGAGGGCGCCCGCTGCGGCCGCCTCCGGATAGAGCGGGTGGCCGGGGCTGTAATTGTCGATCCATGCCCAGACGCCCTGCGCATCTCTCCCATTGAGTGGGTCGAGTTTCGGGCCGCGCTCACTGGGGCCGGACAGATACCCGAGCTGCCACTCTTCTGCCTTTAGCGCCGACAGACCGGTCGTGTCGCGACGATCAGCAGTCCACGTGCCGCAGGAATCCGTCCTCGGTCCCATCCCATGGACTGCCGCCGGCGACGACATCATTACGGTACTCGGAAGGAGCGCGCCGGAGGTGGATCACGGCACGTGGCGGATCGAGTCGGACGGCCATTTTGACACCCGCCATCACATATTCCAGTAAGGCCGGGAGTGGTGCGATCTGGAGTACGTGGACGGGAACCATTACTGCGCCGTGCGGAACGGCAAACCCATCTACAACAGCCATAAGCAAGTGCCGGGCAGTCCGGAGCATCTCTGACGGGACCGCCACGACGACAGCGCTGGGCAATCGACCGATCGCGAATCAAGCCAACGGCCGCCGCGGGTGGGCCGGGTGTCTTCCTAATCGGCCGGGTCACTGCCCGGCTTCCGACGATCGACATGGTCTGCAACAGCTGCGGCCGACGCGGCCGGCTGCGGACCGAGCCGCTGGTAACGGAGCACGGCGTCGACATGCCGGTGCCCGTATTGTTGCGGACCGTTGCCGCACACTTACCTCAGACGCCGGCAGTGGCAGTTCACGGCGTGTGCGGGGTGCACCTGCCCCATTTGTCGGCGCTGAGGTTCTGAGGCTCGCACGTAACGCTACAGGACGTCCCGGAAGCTTGCCGGAACCGGACAGCGATCTCGGAGATTTTTTTAAGGGCGGAGTTCGGAACCGATCCGTCGGCCTAGTCGTTAACGCTCTGAAAAATTCGTGGTGTCCCATAGGGAAGGGAACGCCAAGTGCCATTCGCGAAGATCGAGGGCGCGCGATCTCGCCGCCGACCCAGCCCGGGCGGAAGGGTGATCGATGTCCGACGTCGTTGCGCATGAAAGAGCGCCAGATCGCGTTCACGATCGCGCCGCCCCGCGACGGCCTGCTGCCCGTCTATTTTGCGATCCCAGACCGCGCCTGGAAGCGGATGAAGAACTGGCGCTCGATGGAATTCAGTCTCGTGCCGCATGGCGTGCCGTTGCAGATGATGATCACGCGCTGCCGCAACCGCGCCGAGGGATTGCGCTGCCTGCAGAGCTGCGGATTGAAGCTGCAGCCGAAACCCGGCGCGGGGGAGGATTGGATCCTGCTCGGCGTTGGCGAAGGACATCAGGCGCTCGTGCTCGTGCTGATCATTCCCGACGTGGCGAGGCGCGACATGATCGACAAGGGAACGAAGCACACGCTCGATTTTCGCGAGAAGATGGTGGCGCCACTCTTGATCGCACGGCGCACGTACGCGGACTGCATCGCGGCGCTGCGCGAGGTCATCGCAGGCAATCCCATTCGCGACCTTGCGGGCCGGTTATCTCCTCTGATGTCGATGGCGACGCAAGTTCATGACGTGTGCGAGGCGGATCTGCTGCAGTTATTGAAGTCGTCGGGTGTGAGGACGGCCGCGCACTATTCCACCATCCGCATTCGCGCGCACCGGCCTCGTTAGTAGTAGTAGTGGCGATGATAGGACGCGGCGACATGCGCCCGTGGAAGCTGCAGCAATCCGCTATTTTCGGTGGATGAGACGTCATGCCGTTCTACGGTATGCATGGTTGAACAAGTGCCCGTTCTAGGGGGCGAGCGAGCGCCAGCAGGATATTCCCGCGGCTCCCTCGCCAACCCCCGCTTGGCGTCGTCGCCTGTCCCGCCTTCTCGCCAGTTCCGCATGAGGTCCAATCAAATGCGCCTGTCGCGTCTCATTCTGGTTTTGCTTTCGGTTTTCCTCGGTGGCTGCATCAGCATCAGCAGTAGCAACCCGCCGCCGCCAAATAAGACCACCGTCGTTGTGCCGTCAGGATCCACTGCGGCGTGTTCCAACGGCAGCGCGCCGCCTTGTCAGTAGCAGCCATCAGCGACACATGCCCGATGAGTGGACGGCAAAGCACGAAATGAGCCTGCCCCCGCCGTTCCCGAGAC
>JASHVB010000803.1 GCA_030039695.1 Acetobacteraceae bacterium | reverse complement strand
AAGACGTTCCGCAACCTCGAAGGCCTTCGTCCAGAGCACGCCCGTGTCGGAATAGTCTTCACCTCTGGTGTACAACAGCGCAGTCCCCAATGCGGCGTAGAACTTCATCTCACGGCGCGCATCCAGCTCTGCGCCAGTTCGGAGCACCGCGAGCGCCTGCTTCACCCGGCTTTGGCATTCATCCACCAGCGACAATTGCATCCAACCTGGCACCGCGGCCGCGGTCAGGGCCACGCCCATTGATGTGTCGCCCCCCGGGCAAAACGCCCAGTCGAGGGCAGCCCGTAAATTGTCGACTTGGTGGCTGTGATCTGCCAGCCATGCTGAGACGGGGCGCGCACCCAATTCGGCTTCGGCTCGTTCGACCAGATCGCAGTAGTACTCCGCGTGGCGCCGCGCCAGCCAGTCGCGTTCGCCGCTTTCCTCAAGCTTCTTCTGGGCGTACGATCGTGTTGTATCGGTCAGCCGGTACCAACTTGACCCGTCGATGGTTGACACTGAGATCAGGCATTTCGCGACCAGACTATCGACAGCGACGACCACGTCCGCATCGTTCGCCTCCGCCTCGGCCGCGATGACGCATGCGGCCTCAAGCTTGAAGTGGCCGACCAACACCGACAACCGGCGCAGTACGAGCTTTTCATGCTCGCCGAGCAGTTTGTAACTCCAATCGAGCATTGCGTTTAGCGTCTGGTGCCTCGGTAAGGCTGTGCGGCGGCCCTCCCAGAACAACCCGAAACGGTTCTGCAACAGGTCCGCTGTCCCACGAATGCCATGCAAGCCAGCGCGACTTGCTGCGAGCTCGATGGCAAGCGGAACGCCATCGAGCCCACGGCAGATTCTGGAGACGATCGACGCATCGGCGTCGCTTAGCTCGGAGTCATACCCGCTCGCCTTGGCCCGCTCCACAAAAAGCTGGGCGGCGGGATACGTGAGCGTTTCCGCCGCGGTTAGGCTTGCATCCTTGGGCGGACAATCGAGCGCCTGGAGCAGGTGGACATATTCTCCGTGCGCCCTTAGTGCTTCGCGGCTCGTTGTGAGGACATGAGCTTGTGGTGCCTCGCTCACGAGGCGTTCGGCCAGCGGTGCCGCCACGTCGACGACGTGTTCACAATTATCGAGCACAAGAAGTATCTTCTTGTCACTGATGGAGGTCACTAAGCTAACCAACCGGTCTTGGGTTTGCCGAATAGACCCGAGCGCCGCAGCCACTGCTGTCGGTACGAGCTGGGGATTGGCCAGCGGTGCCAGATCCACAAAAAAGACCGCACCGTCGAAACCATTAAGCAGCGCGTGCGCGACGACGACCGCCACAGTGGTCTTGCCCATGCCACCCGCGCCTACAATGCTGACGAAACGTGAGATCATCAGCTGCGCGACAAGGGCGCGAACAATCTGATCGCGGCCGACCATGCGCGTCGCTTGTGTCGGCAGCTGTCGGAAATGCTGGGCGGATCGGGGCAGATCTTGCCCGATCGTCGAGCGCGTCACTGGTGCGACAAAGCTGTAGCCCCGGCCGGGGGCATTTACAATGTAGTGCGTGCCCTCCTGTCCGTCACCGAGCACCTTGCGAAGAGCCGAGATATGGATACGAAGGTTAGCCTCCTCAACTGTTACGCCAGACCAAACACTGGCGACTAGCTCTCTACTGCTGAGGATTTCGCCAGGACGTTGCACCAAGGCGATCAGAAGCTCGAATGCTCGCCCGCCGAGCGCAAGCGTCTGGTCCTCTTTTTTCAGCAGTCGCTCGGTGGGAAACAGGCGAAACGGGCCAAACGAAATGACGATACGTCCCAGCGAGCTTCCAGGATCCTCCATGCCCATCTCCGACGTCTTGCTTTCAATGCGGCAGCGCGTTCGTGCCGCTCTGCTGCCTACTGAGTCTCGTCAGCAATTCCAAGCCTCCTAGCCTTGGCGCGGGCGCTGGACCCGCACACAGCGCGTCCCAGAGTAAGCGGGGTATCCAGGGGGTATCCCAGCCGCTCGGCCACGACGGTCGCCCCCAGCGTCAGGACCGGGGCACGGTTCACTCGAATGGCGACGGCATCAGACATGTCTGGACCCTTCATCTCGTTCGGAGCCGATTGCATCCGCCTCGATCGCCCGGAGGAATCGCTCGTGTTCCGCTGGCTTCACGCGGACCTTCACCCACATGGCCAGCATGCTCGACACTTCCCTGGCACTGTCATAGTTGCCCCATCCAGCCGAGACGATAGTCTGGCAGGCCGAGACCGCCTATGCTCACTGACCAGGCCACGATGATCGGAGGGACGCATGAAGTTCGGTGGTGCAATGTTCTTTACCGAGTACTCCATGACGGCGCCAGAGTTGGCCGTGGCGCTCGAGGAGCGAGGTTACGACAGTATCTGGGCGCCGGAGCATTCGCATATTCCGCTGTCGCGGAAGACGCCGTTCCCTGGTGGTGGCGAGTTGCCCAAGCAATATGCCGATGCGATGGACCCGTTCGTGGTCCTGACCGCCGCTGCCTGTGCGACCAAAACGATCAAGCTGGGGACAGGTGTATTGCTCGTACAGCAGCGTGACACGATCCAGACGGCGAAGCTCGTTGCGTCGATTGATCAAGTCAGCCAGGGTCGCTTTTTGTTTGGGATCGGCGGCGGCTGGAATCAGGACGAGATGGAGAACCACGGCACGGTATACGCGACCCGCTTCAAACGGATGCGCGAGAGCGTCGAGGCGATGAAGGAGATCTGGACGAAGTCGAAGCCCGAGTATCACGGAGAGTTCGTCAAGTTCGAACCGATGATGGCCTGGCCGAAACCCGTCCAGAAGCCCTATCCGCCGATCCATGTCGGGGGCGCTTTCCCACAAGGTGCTCGGCGCGCGATTCGCTATGGCGACGGCTGGATTCCGACGGCTCGCGGCGACCTCCTCGCCCAGCTCCCCGAGTTTCATAAAATGGCACACGACGGAGGACGCGATCCAGCGTCGATTGAGGTTACGTCGTTTGGACTCGCCGAGGACGTCGATCGTCTCAAGCGACTGAAGGACGCCGGCGTGACCCGCGTCGTGCCCATGTTCCCGCCCGAGAAACAGGACAAGGTCCTGCCGATCATCGACCGTTGGACCAGACTGATGCAGCAGGTGAACGGCTGATCTGACATTCGCAACGAAACATCGACGGGTTGATCGTGTCGCTCCCGCTTGGCTGGAGGCTGGTCGCCGGCGCCGGCGGGACCGCCATCCGATCGGCAGCCGCGGACCTCCCCAGCAGGTGACACGCAACACGTGGCCATAGTCGCAGATCGCCGCACTACATTCCGCGTACAATAAAAATAGCCGTTTTCTGCAGGGGCGCCGGCGGCCGGTACCTTAAAGAATCAGTCACTTGGCGGGTGTTCAGACTGGCGATAAAATTCGTGCCAGCACGGTCTGGCTTACAGAACGCGCGATGCGAGCGAAACTCTCGGCGTTGAAGCCGATAGCGGTAACCGGTAGCTCGGTTGTGTGCTCACACAGTCTTCTAGCGGAGGAACCTGATGAGCCTTCTTACCGACGTAATAGGCGGACTCTTGAGTGGGTCCGGCGGCAACCCCCAGATGCAAAACGTACTTGCCAGTCTGCTCAGCGGCAGCCAAGGCGGTATGCAGCAGGCGTCGCAAGGCGGCGCGCAGGGGCCTGGCCTCGGCGGGCTTGGCGGTCTGATGTCCGCATTCCAACAGGCAGGGTTGGGCGACGTCATGCAGTCCTGGATCAATCAGGGGCCAAATCAACCGATTTCCCCCGATCAGCTGCATAATGTCTTAGGCCCCGATCAGGCTCAGGCGATGGCCAATAATGCGGGCATGCCGGTCCAAGACTTCCTCACACAGCTCAGCCAGCACCTGCCACAGGCCGTTGATCATATGACACCGGACGGCAAACTCCCGGATGAAGGCACGTTGTCCGTGTAATCGCATCATCCCGGAGGTCAGCATGCTGATGAAACGCGGGGTCGCGCTCGCACTAGCGGTTGCGCTGTTTGTGGGTCAGGCGGGCATTCCGCCTGCACATGCCGATAATCCAATGGGCTACCGGCTGCTCACGGAGCAGGAGGCCTCTGGCCTACCGCGCAATGGCGGAGCGCTTGGTATCGATATCGCTCGGTCTCGACGAATCAACGACGCCGCGATGAGCTTCGATATCATTGACATTGCAGCGGTTAAAAGCGGTTCAGCGGGCGAGCATGCGGGATTGCAACGCGGCGATCAGATCATCTCGGTGAACGGCCTTGTGTTTGCGTCACTCAAGGCATTTGCCGCCTATGTCGCCTCCATGTCGCCTGGCAACCGTGCGACTATCGATTACATGCCTAGCGGCGGTGGACCCGGACAGGCTCAACGTGTGGTGCTGATCGTGGGGCCCACCGCCGCCGCCGCGGCGCAGACCATGGGCAACGCCTCACAAGCTGAAGGCGGGGGTGGCACACCTTCGCACGGTCTCTCGAGCGGCACGAAACTAGCCATTGGCGCCGCTGCGATCGCCTTGTTCGGCTGCTACAAGGCCGGATGCTTCGAGCACAAAACGACCTCGCCATAGTCGCGACTCGACATCCGGAATCTCATCGCCCCGTGCCTCGGCGCGGAGGAGGTGCTCACGTGCTGCCTGCAACGTTCGGGGCGGGCGGACCGGTGGCGCTTAGGCCCTCAAGCTTTCCGGTACCTTGCCGCCATTGTCAGCGAGCTTTTGCATGACGGCCTTGTGCAAGGCGATATTCTGCTGAACCGATCCGTCCTCGCCTGCATGCACATCGAGCTCTGCTCCGAGCTCCTTACGAGCGTTGAGGCCGGAATCGAGATCAAGCAGCTTCAGCAAATCGACGATGGACGTCTGCCAGTTCCCGCCGCCCCCTTTTGCCGCGGCCATCTCGGTCAGGACGGCGACGACATCGACAGGCATAGAGGGTGCCGCCACAGGCTCCGCTGTTGCGGCCTGGGGGGCGGCCGTTGCGGCTGCTGACGCCGGTGCGGCGGTGGCCTGCGTGGCCACCGGCACCGCTGTGGCGGCCGCCGGCACTGCTGCTGACGCGGCGGCCTCGGTGGCCACTGGGGCCTCCCCTGTCGAGGGGACCGCCGAGGACGCAGCGCCGAAGATCTTGGACATTATGGAGCCGAATATGCTCATGGCGTGGTCCTCCGAAAATGGAAGAGCAGTGGAGATGATTCGGTCAGCGTGCATGTGTCCCGCGTCCCTCCTGTCGACAAGGCTCCATCGAAACTTTCTAGGCGCCACCACCATCAAATGATGTGTGAGCATGCATTGCGGCATGATGACAACGCGGGTTTCCCGGGCCTGTGACTTTACCGGGGTGCCCCGGCCGTCTTATTTACTTCATTATCATGACTAAAGCTCGTCTCGCCGGGATGCGCGAGGCCTTCGAGGAGTAAATTTGGCCGGAAGCCACGACGGCGTGGGGTGGGCCTCTTTAACCGACGAGCCCATCCGATGGCCCGCCAACTCGAGCCTCCTGCTCGAAAGCGAGGTCCGCTATCGTGGCGATGACAGGTAAGTTTGATCCGGCGCTTGCCGTTGACATTCCGTCCGCAGTCAAACCGCGGTTAAGGTACGGTGACAATCGCTCCTGGATCGTGCCTCGCCAATTTCTTGGAACCGTCCCATTTTCAACGCCTCTCATATGGTCGCGTGGTCGCCGCAGTGTCGGAGAACCCCGCCGATTGTGCCGATCGCGCCGGGCGATCGCCCAGGCAGCAAGCCCCGCACGGCGGCCCACCAACACCGCACCCTTTCTCGTTCCTGGCAGCAGCGTGACAGTCGATGTCCAGATCCGATCTTGCCGACTTCCCGGAGGATGAAACCAATTGGCGCCGCGCGGCCCTTAAGGGGCGAAGCAGCGCTTGCGAACACGATCGGCTCACCGTCCCAAGCCGAAGCGGATCAATCCCTTTCGCCACAGCCAGGCGATGGTCAGCATGACGCTGAGCGCGGGCACGAGCACCCCCAGGAGAAAAAACGCCCCACGGCTCGCAATCACTCTGTTCATCCAATCGAAATTCATCCCGAAGAACCCGGTCAGCGCGGTCACCGGAAGAAAGATCAACGATACGAGGGTTAGTCGGCCGATCTGTTCGCTCTGCCGCTGTGCGATCGCTGTGGCGAAATCGTGCGTTATGTCCGACATCCACCGCCTGCGTTCGTAGAGCTGCTCCTCGAAGTCCTCTACCTGCTCGACATAGTCGTTCAATTCCTGCGCGCCGCGGTCGCTGATGCCTGGCACATTTTCCACCCCGACGGTTGCGGATCGAACTGCGCTGCTATAACGGCTGAAGCTCGCGGCAAACGTTTGCAATCCTTGAAGCCGGCGGGTGATCGAAGAGAAGTCGGCCGAGAACGACTGCCTGTCGAGGCTGAGCCGGAGGTCGTCGATTCTCCGGTCGAGCTGCTGCAGGGCATCGTCGAGCATTGCGAGCAGGAGCTGCAGCAGGATTCCGGCCGCGAGATAGAAATTGTTCTCAGAACTAGGGCCACGCTCGGTGAATTGCCGGCGAATTCGCTCGAGGATCGCCGGGTCGCCCTGCCACACGGTAGCGAGGCCGTTCGCGCAGCCGAGCAGATGAAGCTCAATCAGCGCGCCTTCGGGGTCGGCGATCCAGGTCGCCACCTTCAGCCTCTGACCTCCAATGTGCATCCGCCCCGTTTGTCCGAACCGCATTGCCCATGTGACATCGGCTACGTCGAGGCCGAGCTCCGCGAGCCATGCCGTGCAGGCGGGCCGGTCTACCCCGACTATGTCGAGCCAAAGGAATGCGCCTTGACCGACCCGACTGCGGATATCTTGCGGATTAGCAACGGGCCACACGCCGGCCGCGTCCACAAGGATGGCTGTCATGGCTTCCTCCCGCCCGATCGCCAAGCGCGGAAAGTTTAGTGCAGGACCCGAAGCGCGGCTAGGAGAGGAAAACGATCGAACGCCAAGCAGCGCGGCTGCTAGCGTCTCTTCTTCGCAAATCACCTAAGACGTTACCATCAGACGTCGCCCACTTTTCGCACAGGCCCAGTTGTTGCGCGATGAGCGGTCCGGCTGCCGGGGTCTACAAGCGCGCTAGGAGAGGCGCAAGATTCGCGGGCCGTTGGGAGAATTTATGACTTCACCCGCGAGCTCGAGACCAACCTCGGGGCAAAGTGGCTCGTGTAGCTAGCAAATCGGAAGTCTGCACTGGCTTGAGGAACAAAGACCACGTTTCAAAACGATCGTCTTTGCACTCAGTCAAAGCGATGCGGTTGACGGGTAGCTGAGAGCACGGCGCTCCAGGTTGAACTGTCAGGATCGAGTCGTTTCTGTTGACTTGCTAGGAGTTCCATCGGGACGTGAATGAAGCGGTCGTGTAAAAAACCAATCACCACGCTGGTTTTGCCGGCCATAGCAGCATGAGCGGCATGCCTCGCGAACGCGTCGCAAAGGACAGCATCTTCAGCATTGTCTGGGCTGCTACGGATGATGTAGCCTGGATCGAAGTAGCGCAGCACAGAGGGAATGCGACGCGTATTAAACCAACCTTCGATCTTTTCGCGTAAAAAGAGACCAATATCGCTCAGTCGAACGTTTCCCGAAGCGTCGCGCTCGTTTCCAGTGTTTCCTAGCAGCTCCTGTCCCGAGCCTTCGGCGACGGCAATGACCGCGTGCCCACGTTTCACAACTCTCTGTTCCAATGCGGTCAGAAATCCGCGGTCCCCGTCCAACCTGAACGGCACCTCGGGGATGAGTGTAAAGTTCACCTCCTGGCTTGCCACGGTGGCCTCGGCCGTCAGAAATCCAGCGTGCCGTCCCATGAGTTTCACTAACGCGATCCCGTTCTGCACGCTGCGCGCCTCAGTATGCGCGCGCTGCAACACCCTCGTGGCCTCCTGAACCGCGGTGAGGAAGCCGAATGAGCGGGCGACAAAAGGAATATCGTTATCGATGGTCTTTGGGATTCCAACCACCGAGAGCGCGTGACCCCGCTTTTGGGCTTCCTCAAAGAATTCCCGGGCTCCACGCTGCGTGCCATCGCCGCCGATGGCGAAGAGAATGTTGATGCGACGGCGGATAAGATTCTCCACAGCGCGTGCCTTGTCTACCGGACCGCGCGACGTGCCCAGAATTGTGCCGGCTTGCAGATGAATTCGATCCACCACCTCGTGTGTGAGAGTGAGAGGTTCTTCGCCCAGGTCCGGATCCAGCCCTTGAAAGCCCCAACGGAAGCCAAGCACCTCGTTGACGCCGTAGGCGTGATGCATTTCAAAAAACAGCGACCGGATCACATCGTTGAGTCCGGGACATAGGCCCCCGCAGGTAACAATCGCTGCGCGAGTTTCGGGTGGATAGAAGAACAGATTTTTGCGTGCGCCCGCCAACTCAAAGAGCGTGCCAGCGTCCGACTGCGCATTGGCGGTACAAAGGATCGTCGTGGGTACACGCTCTGATTCATTCACCCACCGCTTTAAAGGCGACGGAAAGCGCGCACTACCGAGGACAGGGATGTTCATGGATGAATCCTCAATCGTTCCCCGGGCAATCCCAAGAATCAGGCTATAAGCCTCGGGGGCCCGCGCAACGTGTCACGAATCCGTGAATTCCGCCAGCGGCTCTGGGACTGATGAAATAGACCTCCGGACTGAGGAAGTAGACCTCCGTGTTACTGTTCGATGAAGCTCGCGGCAGACGTTCACCGGCTTGAGAGAAAACGATTATAACCAGCGGAAAGCGCATAGGACTCTCGACAAAGATGACCATGGCGCGACCAACGTAATCCCTCCACCTCCGATCGTGCGAACTCTCGCCCGGGGTGGGTGTCCGAACGGGCATGAATGTTGCCGATCTCAGGCAATCGTTGGTCGACAATCTCGTGTGCGGCCTCGGTCGGGTACCGATGGCTGCAACAGCCAACGACATTTATACAGCGTTGGCACTCACCGTCCGGGATTGCGTCTACAAGGAGGGCCCCTGGAAGATCGCCCATTTCGGATCTTCAAATCCCAGTTGCCGGTGACCCTCCGGCAAGCGTTCGGACTTTTGTCCGAACCGCAGGCGATTGAATATCCGAATCACGTGCTGCCGCCGTTCGACCGTCGGCAACAGCTCGTCACGTTCCGTCGCCAGCGCGTCGCGCTCGGACTTTATCGACCGCACCAGGACACGCAATGCGTCAGAATCGGTCGGTAAATTCTCCAATTCATCGTGCGTGGTGCTCATCACGCGCGGCACTTACGCAGCGACAACTCTGATGTCCGCGACGCCCGGGTCGCGAATGCCCCGGGGCAAATGGGATGCCCGCCCAACCCGAGATCCCCGTGTCGTCGGCGGGGGGCGGGCTCTATCGTGATACCAATTGGTCTGGTATACTACCCTGAAGTAGCGCCTGCGCCGATGGACCTTCCGTTAGCTATATGAGGCCGTGACAATGAGTGAGATCATGCCGATCCGGGTCGACGGAGCGACTGGGATCAAGTTGTTCAACACGCGCGCCGCCAAGGCGACCGCAAGGATCGCGGGAAAGGGGTATTCAACGGTCGGGGACGGATCGCTGACGGCGATGCCGCCCCCTCCGCTGGGCGCGGTGTTTAACGCGGAGGAACAGGCCAAGTACCGCGCATTCAAGGAGGCCCGGCGCGGTGCGGCGGACTACATCGCCATGGAAGGCGAGTTCTCGAAATATCTTGATGACGTGTATTCGACGACGCCGGTAGAGCGAGAAGCGCTCGCCGATGAGTGCGAGATCATGGTGATCGGCGCCGGATTCGCCGCGCTGATCCTTTGGTTTAAGCTGAAGCAGGCGGGGTTCGTCGACGTCCGCTTCTGTGAGAAGGGCGGCGACGTGGGCGGTACGTGGTACTGGAACCGCTACCCCGGCATTGCGTGCGACGTTGAATCCTACAGCTACCTGCCCCTGCTGGAGGAGATGGGGTACTTCCCCACGATGAAGTTCGCTTCGGGGTTCGAGATTCTCGAATATTGCCAGATGATGGCGGTGCGTTCGGGCTTCTATGAGCGTTGTCTTTTCCATACGACCGTGAAGGAGACAGTGTGGGACGAGTCCTCCCACCGCTGGACTGTGCATACGGACCGCGGCGACAGGATAGGCGCCCGTTTTGTCGTCCTGGCGAACGGTATCCTGACGACGCCGAAGCTCGCTCGCATCGATGGAATGGAGACATTCGCAGGCGTGTCGTTCCACACTTCGAGGTGGAATTATCATATCGACCTGACTGGCAAACGCGTCGGGATTATTGGCACTGGCGCAACGGCCGTACAGGCGATCCCCGAGATCGCCAAGGTGGCAGAGGAGCTGTATGTCTTCCAGCGCACACCTTCCACCATCGACGTGCGCGATCAGCGCGAGACGACACAGGAGGAGATCGAAGCCTGGTCGAAGGAGCCGGGATGGGCAAAGGCACGCCGCGAGCGCTACGCCATGATTTCATCCGGGCGCAGCGCGCTTCAAGCGAACGACGACTTCCTTTCGGGGAAGGTCGCTGACTTCAAAGTCCGCAAGAAATTCGAGCGCGAACTAACTCCGGAGGAGCTCCTGGAAAAGCAGCTGAATACCAATTTCCGCATCATGGAGCAGATTCGCGCCCGCGTGGACAGAATCGTAAAGGACCCGAAAACCGCTGCTGCGCTCAAGCCATACTATCCTTACGGCTGCAAGCGTCCCACCTTCCACGACGAGTATCTGCCGACCTTTAATCTGCCTCACGTCCATCTCGTCGATACCGCACCGCTCGGCGTCAGCAAGATCAACGCGCGTGGTGTGATGCATGATGGGATCGAATACCCGCTCGATGTGCTGATCTACGCGACCGGGTTCCAGTGGATGGGTACCGGCAGCTTCAACATGATCAAGGGGCGTAACGGCGAGACGCTGCGAGAGAAGTGGGAGAAACGCGGCGTGAAAACCTTTCTCGGTATGCACAGCCACGGCTTCCCCAACCTATTCATCCTTTCCGGGCCGCAGGGTGGCGGTGGACAGTTCAATTTCACTCGTGTCATCGACGGTCACACAGATTATGTTATCTGGATGCTTCGAACCATCAACGCAAAGGGTGCCAGCATCGTCGATGTAAAGCTCGAGCCGGAGCTGGAATACGCCGAGCACTGCCGTGAGGCCGACCTCCGTACGGCCGCCTTCCGCGACTGCCTCTCCTACTATAACGGCGAAGGTACGGCCGAACCGGGAAGCCTCGCGTACTATGGTGGCCCGGAAGCCTGGCACGCACGCCGCAAGGCGGCTCAGGAGTCGCTCGATCCGTACGCCTTTGAAGGCACCTTGCCAACGAACGGCAATCGGACGGCGTAGCCGACAAACGGGACCGCGGGTGGAGTGACGTTGTCAGGTCATACGCTGAGGAGACAGTATTGCGCTATCGACGGTGATCGCTCAGGCGGCACTACCATCGTCAGTTTGCCCGTGATTTTGAGACCGCACTTGAGAGGAATCAGTGGCTTGCGACCGCCGTTAGTCTGAAACTTGCCGATGATGTTGGGAACATTGCCGGATGTGCTGCTCCTTATTTGAGAACAGCGCCCCGCAGCGGACCGCTCGATACGGAGGGCAGGGGGCAATATGTCCCTTTCGCATCGTCGATATCTCGTCTTAGTTTAACGGCAGTACGCATTCCGGCTGGATCCAGTCTCATCATAGACGGCAGCGGCGACCGTCAACAGCCGACATTCTAGTGATATACGGCAACCTGACAGCCTGATCGCCATATGATGGCTCCTCCTGGTGCAGCCCCGGGGTACAAATCTCATCGTCCATCTTGGCGAGGCATTGCGACCCAGCCCCTACGTGCTGTTCCCTAGGCCGACCGGTAAGGTCGCCAGCGGGAGTGGCGTTCCGGCCGCCGTCGCGCTGTTGGGCGCTGACCTAGGCGGACGACCTCCCGATAATGGCCGCACGCAGCCGACGTGAAATTGCGTCGATCACGGCGACGGCGATTAGCACCATCAGGATCAGGAAGGCGGCTTCGCGCCACTCCAACACGCGGATCATTTCAGACAGATATAGGCCGATGCCGCCGGCGCCCACGATGCCGATGATGGTGGCTGAGCGCGTGTTGGATTCGAAGAAGTATAGCGCCTGGCTGGCAAAGATTGGCAGTACCTGCGGCAGCAGGCCGAAGCGGATAACCGCGAGCGGTCCACCGCCAACGGCAATCACGCCTTCGACGGGGCGCCGGTCCGCGGTCTCGATGGCCTCCGACATCAGCTTGGCCAGCGCTGCGAAGTCGGTGGATGCGATGGCGAGTGCGCCGGCGAAGGGACCGAGGCCGACGACGTTGATCCAGATCAGCGCCCAGATCAGCGTATCGACGCTACGCACCGAGTCGAGCACCCGGCGCGACAGGAAGTGCACGATGCGGGCTGCGACGACATTGCGTGCGGCGACGAAGCCGAGTGGCAGGGCGAGCGTGGCAGCGGCCGTCGTGCCGAGAAACGCAATGGCGAGCGTCTGGCCGAGTGCGCCGAGGTAGGTCCAGAAATGCCCAGCACTACCTGGCGAGGGCGGGAACATTAGCAGGACGATGCCGATGAACCGATTCAGACCAGCGAAGATGCGCTCGGGCGAGACATCCAGCACGACCAGTGCGGCGAGGTAGCTCGTTAAGACCGCGGCGCCAATCGCCAAGGCGACCGGGCTGTACGTTCGTGGCAGCCGCGGCAGTCCCGTAGCATGGTTAAGAAGCTGCGTGCGAAGCTCGCTCACCGGCTGATCTCTAGTGCCAGAAGGCGATGGCGAAGCTGCTCCGAGATCATATCGAGCAGCATCACGCAAATGACGATGAGCACCAGCATTGCACTCACGTCCTGGTAGTAGAACTTGCGGATTGCGATCAGCAGGTCTTCGCCGATGCCACCAGCGCCGACGAAGCCGATGACCGCGGCGCCCCGCACGTTGATCTCTAGCCGCAGCAGCGTGTAGCTCGCGAAGTTGGACAGCACCTGCGGCAAGACACCGAAGCGCACGCGCGCCAGCCAGCCGCCGCCGGACGCGACCACGCCCTCGACCGGATTCATGTCGATGCTCTCGACCACCTCGGTAAACAGTTTTCCGAGCGTCCCGGCGGAATGCAGCGTCAGCGCAAGTACGCCAGGCAGGGGCCCGAGGCCAAAAGCCACGACGAACAACATTGCGAACACGAGGTCAGGCACGGTGCGCAGTAGTTCCAGTATCCGCCGCACCGTCATGCGCAGCACGGCCGAGCCGATGAGGTTACGGCTTGCCAGGAAGCACGCGCAGAACGCGATCGCGAAGCCGCTCATGGTCCCGACATAGGCGATCAGCACCGTCTGGCCTAACAGACGCAGCCAGCGATGCAGTCCCCAGAACCAGTCGGCCGGATTGGTCCAGACCCGGCCGCCGGAATCGAGCGTCAGTAATCGGTCGAAATAGGAGGTGAAGTTGCCGAGTTTGGCCCAGAACATCACCGGGTCCACTTCCGCACCGACGACGGCGACGCCTAATGCGAGGACGAAGACCGCGAGGCCTGCCAGTATCTGGCGCCGTCGCGCCGCCACCGCCCTGCAATAGGCGACGGCGAGCGCGGCACGTTGCGGCTCCGGCAGGGTCGGGATGAGACGCTGCACGCTACAATCAGGACGCCTTGCGATGCAGGTGGTCAACGAAAGCGACCATCTTGATTGTGTCGTTATAGGCCGAGTTGTCGACCGGCTGCCACGGACGGTTCTTCCCGTCAGAGAGCCGATCGAATGCCGCTTTGTCAGCGGTAGCGGCATTGAGAAACGCGGCACGGATCGCGGACTTGAGGTCTGGGGGGAGGCTGGTCAGGTAGGCGGTGGGCGAGTTGATAATCAGCGCGGACTTGAGCACGATGCGGAAGTCCTGCTTCTTCATCGGACTTCCATCAGCGTTCTTCAGCATGCCCTTGTTGAGCATGCGCGTCAGGTTGGAGTCATCATCGGCGCTCCACCAGTTGGCGCATACGTCCACCGTCTTGTCGGCGACCGCGATCACCGCATTCTCGTGGCTGCCGGTCACCAGCACTTTGTTGAAATACGCGTTGGCATCGTCGATCCCCATCTTGCTCAGGGTGTAGATCGGCATATTGTAACCGGAGGTCGAGTTCGGATCGACCAGCCCCAGATTCTTACCCTTCAGGTCCTTGATGTTATGATACGGGCTATCGGCGCGGACGTAGAACACCGAATAATAGCCCTTGGTGCCGTCACTGTTCACGTCGATCACGAAGGCATCGGTCTGCACGCCCGTCATGCGCGCGCGCGCGAACGAGGCCGGCCCGTAATAGCCCACATGGATGTTGCCAGCGCGCTGCCCCTCGATCACCGCGGCATAGTCATTGGCGACACGCAGTGTCACTTTGGTTCCTAGCGCGCGGGTTAGGTATTCGGTAAACGGAGTGAACCGGTTCACCACGCCAGATGCATTCTCGGCTGGCACGACGGCATAGACCAGCTCCGGATAGCTGCTCTTCCAGGACTGCGCCATGGCGGCAGGCGCGGCGACGATGCTGGTAAGTCCGGCGAGCATGGTGCGGCGGCGAATCATCAGCGGTCTCCCTGAATGCCTGGTCGGTTACGCGTGAGCCGGCGCGACCCCGGGCGCTTCCGGTATCGGGGTGGGGTCGGCTCCGATTACTTCGTTGGCCTCGATCCCATACAAGTCGCGAGCAGCCACATCCGTGAGCATCGCGGGTGCATCATCGAATACGACGCGGCCGTTCGCCATACCGACCAAGCGATCGCAGTAGGTGCGCGCCAGATCGAGCGAGTGCAGATTGCACAGCACGGTCAGCCCGAAATGGCGATTGATGCGCAGCAGCGCATCCATCACGATCCGCGCATTGCGCGGATCGAGTGAGGCGACCGGTTCGTCGGCGAGGATGATCTCCGGCTCTTGCATCAACGCGCGGCAGATTGCGACGCGTTGCTGCTGGCCGCCGGACAGGTGATCGGCGCGACGTGAGGCAAGCGGTGCCATGTCGAACTGATCGAGCGCGGCGAGCGCCAGGCTGCGATCCTCGCGTGCCCAGGCCTTGAGCGCAGCCCGCCAAAAAGGGGTGTAAGCCAGTCGGCCAAGAAGCACGTTGTTCAGCACATCGAGCCGGCCAACCAGGTTGAACTGCTGGAAGATCATGGCGCAGCGCCGGCGCCAGTCGCGCAGGTCGCGACCAGCAAGCCGCGTCACGTCGACATCCCGCCACACAATCCGGCCCCCACTGGATTCGGCGAGGCGGTTGATCAGGCGGAGGAGCGTAGACTTGCCAGCCCCCGAACGGCCGATCACACCGACGAATTGGCCCGCAGGAACGGCCAAACTCACGTCCTGAACAGCGTGCGTCCCACCAAAGGTCTTACTGAGACCCTCTACCGCTAGCATCCCACCCTCAGCTATTTGCGAAGATCCTGCTATGGCAAAGGCGGGACGCGTTGTTTGTTAAGCTTCGATGAAGGTGTCCTGCACCGCGGATGACGCACACACGCCTGGGTTTTGTCGCGCAGTCCTTCGGCGCGTTCCACTGGCACTGGCGGTCTCGCGCCGAAGCGGGACAGAAGCAAGGCGCTCGCAGCAGGGTCACGCCCAAACGGTTTGACACGGGAGTGCCCGTTACACCGACCCGGTGGTCCGCGTCGACTGCGGCGCCTGCGTGATGAAATGCCCGGTCGGAGCGACCTACGTGGGCCAATCCCGGAAGACAAGCAGCATTGGATCGAGATCCACGCCTCGCTCACACCTGCCCTGCGAGCGATCACGACGGCGCAATAGCCCTATCCAGAGCCCGAGGAATTCTGAGATCCGGCGAAAATCATCGTTTCGTTTGCTTAGAGCGGTCGGATCGACTTGAGATCACCCGGTAAACCCCAAGGCAGCGTTCCGCGGGCTCGGCGCGGCGTAGCCGTCGCGATTATTGGGACGCGGCATCGTGCGTTCTTGCTTCACCATCTTGACGCCGTAGCCGCCAAAGCGGCGCCGCTGGCCACGTCGAACCAGGACATGCGGTCGGGGTGCGGTCGCAGATGCAGCACCGCGCCATGCTGAGGCCGCACATCCGGCGGCACCGAGACACGCAGCAGCGTATCCCCGGCCTGGCCCGTCAACAGATTGTGCGACCCGAGTGGCTCGGTCACCTGCACCGTAAAAGCAAATCCCTCTTCTTCTTGTACCGGCTCCAGGTCCTCCGGCCGTATGCCCAGCACCACGTCAACCGGCCCGCGCGGCGCCACGAGACGTAGGTTCCCCAGCACAGCCGTGCCATCCGCCGTGCTGAGCGTGAGGAAATTCATCGGCGGGCTGCCCAGGAAACCGGCGACAAAGCGCGTAGCCGGATGGTGGTAGATCTCCGTTGGCTGGGCGGCTTGTTCGATTTGGCCGAGCGACATCACCGCGATGCGATCGGCCAGACCCATCGCTTCGGTCTGGTCGTGCGTGACGTACAGTGTGGTGGTTCCGGCCTCCTGCAGCACCGTCTTCAGCTCGGCGCGCATTTCCAGTCGCAGCAACGCGTCTAGATTCGACAGCGGTTCGTCCATGAGCAGCACGGCAGGCTCGACCGCAAGGGCACGTGCCACCGCAACACGTTGCCGCTGGCCGCCGGACAGTTGCACCGGATAGCGGTCGAGCAGTGCATCGATGTGCAGCAGCCCGGCGGCCCGCGCAACCTGACGCTCGATCCGTGCGGTCGACGCACCAGTCATGCGCAGCCCAAACGCGATGTTTTGGCGCACTGTCATGTGCGGAAACACCGCATAGTTCTGGAACACCATCGCCAGGCCGCGCCGGCGCGGCGGTATGCCAGTCATGTCGCGTCCGCCAATCAGCACGCGACCGGACGTCTCGGTCTGAAGCCCGGCGATGATTCGTAGCAAAGTGGTCTTGCCACAGCCGGACGGACCGAGCAATGCGAGGAGTTCGCCGTCGGCGACGGTGAGCGACACATCCCCCAGCGCGACACTACCGCCGAAGCGCATGCCGATATGATCTATGACGATCTCGGCCATCAGCGACTCGCGATGCCCCACATGCTGAACAATTGCCGACGCACCAATAGGATAAACAACACCGACGGCACGATCAGGATGAACCCGCCTGCGAATTGCGTATGCAATGGGCTTTCGGAGAGCACGGTCAGCAGATATGCCGTCAGCGTCTTGTGCCGTACCGTCAGGACTGACGCGGCAAACACCTCGTTCCAGGAGATGACGAAGGCGAAGATCGCCGTTGCGGCGATGCCGGGCAGGGCCAATGGCAGGACCACACGGAAGAACGCCGACGGGCCCGAGCACCCGAAGATCCAGGCTGCCTCCTCGAGTTCGCGCGGAATCGCCTGGAACAGGCTGGCAGAGATCAGGACGGCGAAGGGCATGGCAAGCACGCTGTGCATCAGCCCGACGCCGATCGGCGAATCGTACAGTCCCAACCGGATCAAAGTCACCGTCAGCGGCAATGCGAGGATTGCCACAGGAAAGGCGCGGGTCAGCAAGACGAACAAGCGGAATCCAGTGGCGCCGTGGAAGCGGTAGCGAGCCAGTGCGTAGCCTGCCGGCGCGCCCAGGCAGATCGCGATCAGCATGCAGAGGCTTGCGGCCTCCACACTGTACAGCACGCTCATCCAGACGCCGGCTATGCTCATGAACTGACGTAGTGCAGCCAGCGACCACATGACGGGCCAGAATGGCTTCGGCCAGGCATTTATGGTTGCCTCGCCGCCAATGGCGCCGAGACCGATCAGGTAAATTGGTACCAGCACCCAGGCGCACAGCGTCGCTACGCCGGCAGAGAACATGGCGCGTCGCAGTGTCATGTGGGGGTGCCGGAACAAAGTCACTTCTCAGCCACCGTGGCCTGGCTTGTCCACGCCATCATGGCAATTGCTCCGCCGGCGTGCGCAGCAGGCGGAGATAGACCAGCGTGGCGGCGATCGATATGGCCATCACCAGCACAGCGTAAGCAGCGGCGGTGCCATAGTCCTGCTGGAAATACTGCGCGTTGAAGGTCTGGCTCATCAGCACCGGAAAGTTCTGGCCGCCGAGTGCCAGGACGGTGGCAAACATTTCGAACGCCAGCACGGTGCGCAGGATCAATGCGGTCTGGATCGAAGGACGCAGCAGCGGCAGCATCACCCAGATAAAGCGCTGCCACGGCGAGGCGCCAAATACGTCGGCCGCCTCGGCGTATTCCTTCGGCACGAGTTGTACGCCAGCGGCGAGAATCACCAGCACGATCGCCGAGGCGCGCCAGACTTCTTCCACCACGATCGCAATCAGCAGCGAGACTGGCGTTTCGTAGGTCAGCCAACTATGCGGGCCGTCGATGATGCCGAGGTGGAGCAGAATAGTATTGAGATATCCGCGATCGGTGAGGATTGCCAGCCAGACCAGACCCGCGGCAAGATCAGACACGCCGAGTGGAATCGACCAGATCCAGATCACGATTTCGCGGCCCTGCTTCAGATGGCGCAACATCATGGCCATGCCGAGTGCGAGCGCGAGTTGTAACGGCACCGCCAGCAGGACCACTTTGAAGGTGTTGATCAGGGCGTCATTGAAGTTGATATCGCCCGTCATGATAACGAAGTTGCCGAAAGAGAACGAGCCATCGACGCGGAATGCCGTCGTGACGGTCTGCACCATCGGCGCCACAAACAACACCGCGAGCAACGCGGTTGCGGGCGCGATCAACAGATAGGGGGTGGCTGCGCTACGGCGCATGAGCGGGGTCGTGGCGATGATGAAGTGGACGCAGCGCCGTCATCATACCTGGTGCAGACTCAAGAGCCATGACGATGTGCGACCATCGTCGGCATAACCGTGCGCTATCCGGTGGCTTCTGGCCGCAGAGCACCAGGGTCACTTTACCTGGCAGGCGCCGCTGGACGGCGGATCTGGTGCCCAGCACGGTGCCGTCGCCGCGTCGAGGATCTTCTGCAAAATCCGCGCCTGGCGCGCCAGCGCCGCCGCCGGCTGCTCTCCGTGCAGCACGATGAGCTGGAACGTGTCGATCATCGCCTTGTCGAACTCACCGCCATGCGTACCGAGGCCCACCGGCAGCAGCGCCGGCAACGCATCTTTTGCACTTTCCGTCGCAGCGATCGCCGCAGCGGCGAGCTTCACGCCGGGATCGAGATCGGCCGGCGGTGTGACTTTCACAACTGGAAAGAACCCGACCGCCTTCTCGGTCGCGAGCTGGGTGGCAGGCTGTGTCAGGTAACTGATCAACGCGGCGGCACCGCTTGCGTCGGGCGCGTCCTTGGCGACGGCGAGTCCGGCGAGCACGGGCATGTAACCACGTCCCTTCGGACCGGCGGGCGCAGGAAATGTAACGAAGTCGTCGGGTTTCTGGCGCAGCGCGTCGAGCAATCGTGCGACGTGGTCGAACGCAATCCAAACATCGCCCGACAACAATGGCTCCTGCATGAAATTATAGCGGGTGGAATTCGGGTTCACGTCCTTCCACAGGGCCGCGAAATCGCGCCACATTGCATCGGCGGCTGGGCTTCGGAAGGTAGTGACCAGACCCCCCGTATAGGACGGGTACAGGAAGCCTTCGATGAACCGGTGCATCAGCCCCTGCGGTCCCGCAGGAAGGCCGAGGAGACGCTGGCCGGTTTTGGCATGTATGGCCGCCGCCCATTCGGCGAGCTGGCGGTAACTCAGTGCATTGAGGTTGGCGCCTTTCGGCAGATACGGCAGTGCCTTCTTGTTCGCGACCATGAAATAGGTGGCCTGCATCCACGGGATGTACATCTGTTGCCCGGTGCCTAGCTTGCCGAGCGTCATCAGCGAAGGCGGAATGCCACGGTCCGTCAGGTTCGCCGCCAGCGCATCGAGCGGGGCAAGCGCCTG
>JASHVB010000802.1 GCA_030039695.1 Acetobacteraceae bacterium | reverse complement strand
GCCATGGGCGCAAGCTAGACCGCCCATCCCGTCGTGCCAAACGGTTTTTTCATACCGTCGTCCGAGTCAACACCATCGCCCGAGGGATGCCGGCCAAATCAGGCCGAGTTGTGGCAGCCATGCCGCACGTCCCGGCCAACGCCGCGACCGCCGCGTCCTGGCCGAAGCCCAGCTCCAGTATCGCGACTCCCTCCCGCGGAAGCAGGCAGCGCAAGCACGCGATGATTTGGCGATAGGCCGCCAATCCGTCTGCGCCGCCGTCAAGCGCGGTAGCAGGTTCGTGGCGGGCCACCTCGGGCATCAGGCCGCCAATCGCTGACGTAGGGATGTACGGCGGGTTGCACAAGATCAGATCGAAGCGGGCGCGCAGTGGGGTGCTCCAGTCGGCGCAGAGAAACACGGCGCGATCGGCAAGGCCGAGAGCAGCGGCGTTGGTGGCAGCGAGCCGGAGCGCCGCGACCGAGCGATCAACGCCAATGCCGAAGGCGTGCGAGAATTCATGGAGGGCCGCGAGTAGCAGACAGCCGCTCCCGCTGCCGAGGTCGAGGACGCGCCGCGGCGGCGGACGGTCGGCGAATGCGGCCAGGGCGGCTTCGATCAGGATTTCCGATTCGGGGCGGGGAATGAGGGTGGCGGGCGTGACAGCGAAGTTCAGGCTCCAGAATTCGCGCTCGCCGAGGATGTAGGCGAGGGGTTCCCGCGCCGCGCGGCGGGCGAGCACGCTTTCATAGGGCGCCGGATCGGCCAGGCGGTGCGGGTCGCGCAGGAGGTCCGCCATGGTGATCTCAAGGGCATGCGCAAGCAAAAGCCGGGCTTCGCGGCGCGGACTGTCGATGCCGGCAGCGCGGAGGATCGAACAGCCGCGTTCCATCAACCTCGCCCGCGGAGCGGGAGCAGCCGAGATGCGTGGCATCGAGGGGGAGGGTGCGATGACAGGTACACCGCCTCCAGTCGAACCCGGGGCTGCTGGAGCACCTTCACCCACCGCACCTCGTGCGGCGATCTCTCCCGCTTTGCGGGCCGGATTCATTCTTCAGCTGCCAGTTTGGCAGCCTGGTCCTCGGCGATCAGCGCGTCGATGAATTCGTCCAACTCGCCCGCCATGACGCGGTCGATTTTGTACAGCGTCAGGTTGATCCGATGATCCGACACCCGCCCTTGCGGGAAATTGTAAGTGCGGATGCGTTCCGAGCGATCGCCCGTGCCCACCTGTGACTTTCGGTCTGCCGCGCGTGTCGCATGCAGTGCCGCTCGTTGCTGTTCGTATAACCGTGCACGCAGAATCTTCATCGCCTTGGCGCGATTCTTGTGCTGGCTCTTCTCCTCCTGCATTGCCACCACGATGCCAGTCGGCAGATGCGTGATCCGCACCGCGCTTTCGGTCTTGTTGACGTGCTGACCGCCGGCGCCGGACGCGCGATAAACGTCGATGCGCAGGTCGTTTTCGTCGATCTGGACGTCCACTTCCTCGGCCTCCGGTAGCACCGCGACCGTCACCGTGGAGGTGTGGATGCGCCCTTGGCTTTCCGTCTCCGGCACACGCTGCACCCGATGCACACCCGACTCGTATTTCAGGCGCGCGAACACGCCACGGCCGGTGATCTCGGCGATGCCCTCCTTCAGCCCGCCGAGCTCGGTGTCGCTGTACTCCAGGATTTCAAACCGCCAGCCGTGCAAATCGGCGTAGCGCTGGTACATCGCAAACAATTCCGCAGCGAACAGAGCAGCCTCGTCGCCGCCGGCGGCGGGGCGGATTTCCAGGATGCCGGAGCGCTCGTCGGCGGCATCTTTTGGCAGCAACGCCAGGCGGATTTCGTGCTGCAGCGCCGGGATCTGCGCTTTCAGCGCGCGCAGTTCAGCTTCCGCCAGGTCGCGCATTTCCGGGTCAGACAGAAGGACTTCTGTTTCCGCCTGTGCATGTTCCGCGGCCCGGAGCTCCTCAACGCGCGCGACGACCGGATCGAGTTCGGCGAGCTCCTTCGACGCCTTTACGAACGCGTCCCCGCTCATGCCCTCGGCAAGCATCGCGCGGAGCTCGTCGGCGCGGGCCGAGATGCGGTCGAGTTTGGCGGCGAAGCTCATGGCCCCATCCTCCCGCTCGCCGCGTGGCAGAGGCGCGCGGGAAGGAAGGCGGGTGTTGCGCCAAACCCACAGGGTGCGCGCGTCCTTGCTTCGCACTGCCTCAACGGGAGGCGGGATGGCGCCATGCTCGACGGCTGCAACGGTGCCACGCTCATTGGAGCCGTCTCACAACGTCAGCGATAGGCACCGCATCCTGCTCGCCGGTCTCCAGGTGCTTCACCTGCGCCACACCCTGCGCCAGGTCGTCCGGCCCCAGGATGACCGCGGCCCGGGCGCCGATCCGGTTGGCGCGCTCCATCCGTCGGCGCAGATTGCCGCGATACGCCATCTCTGCCCGTACGCCGGCGGAGCGGAGCGATTGCAGAATTTCGAGCGCCGCTCGTTCCACCGCCTGGCCGATCGGTACCACCGCGACCGGCGCTGTCGCGTGCGGTGGAGCGTCCATCAGCATGGCCAGCCGCTCGATTCCCGCGGCGAGGCCCACCGCAGGTGTGGGCGGGCCGCCCATCTCCTGCACCAGTCCGTCGTAACGCCCGCCGCCCATCACCGTCCCCTGTGCGCCGAGCTTGCTGGTGACGAACTCGAACGCGGTATGGCCGTAATAGTCGAGGCCGCGGACGATGCGCGGGTTCTCCCGGTAGGGCACACCGAAGCGGTCCAGCCAGCTGCGCAGACCGGCGTAGAACGCGGCCGCTTCGTCGGTGAGGTGGCCGACGATCACCGGCGCGTTGGCGATCAGGCGGCGGTCACCCTCGTCCTTGCTGTCGAGGATGCGCAGCGGGTTGCGCTCGAGCCGCTCCAGGCTGTCCTTCGACAGCGCGTCGCGGTGTCGGGTGAAGTAGCTGATCAGAGCCGTCCGATAGGCATCGCGGCTCTCGGCGTCGCCGAGGGTGTTGATCTCCAGTACTGTTTCGCCGGCCACCCCCAGCGCCCGCAGAATGGCCCAGCCACAGGCGATCACTTCGGCATCAGCCATCGGCTCGGCGGTGCCCAGAACCTCGATGTCGATCTGATGAAACTGTCGGTAGCGGCCCTTCTGCGGACGCTCGTAGCGGAACATCGGTCCCGCCATGAATACCTTCTGTGGCAGCGACTGGGTTAGACCGTTGGACACCAAGGCACGGCAGATGCCGGCGGTCGCCTCCGGACGCAGCGTGATCGGATCGCCGCCGCGGTCGTTGAAGCTGTACATCTCCTTGGTGACCACATCGGAGGTTTCACCAAGCGTGCGCGAGAACACGCGGGTATCCTCGAACACCGGCGTGGTCCATTCGTCGAAGCCGTAGAGCGCGGCGATACGGCGGGCCGTTTCCACCACGTGGGTGTGGCGGCGCTGATCCTCGCCGATCAGGTCGTGGGTGCCGCGGGGAGGCTGCAGTTCGGATGCCATGGGATTTCGGTAGATAGGGTTGCGTTGTCGCCTGTGCGACTGGGCAAAGCATGGTGCGTTGTCAATGGTGGGGGGGTGCGACGGCGCCGAGGGGCTGCCGCGGGCCCAGACGCCGCAACCAGTTGCCGAGCGACAACATGATCGTGCGGCCCTCGTAGCGAGCGGTGGCGCACCGTCAATCGCAGCGCGCCTGTTCAAGAAATCAGACCCGGGCGTCGGTTCCCGGCCCGTGCCGGTCCCGCGGATCATTGCATCCGTCCCGACGGCGTCCGGTCCCATCAACGGAGCGTTATGAACACCGCCCGCGCGGGCGATGCTGGTCCGCCTGCCACCTTGCCGCCACCTCCGGATCGGCTAAACGTCACGCAACGGCAACGCCGAGGAGAGTGCGCCCATGCCTAGCCGTCGATCGGCCGGCTATGAAGTCACCATCATGGTACTGCTGGTCTTGTTTTGGGGCTGCATCGGTCTCAACCGCGTCGGCATCGGCTTCATCTTCCCGATCATCGTCCCGCTGTTCCACATGCAGCTCTGGCAGGCGGGGCTGTTGATCTCCGGCACCTCGATCACCTGGGCGTTCAGCAGTTGGATCGGCGGCTGGCTGTCCGACAACCGAGGCCGCCGCGCCGTACTGCTCCCCGCCGTGGCCTTCACCGCGCTCGCCACCGCTGCGATGGGCGCGACCTGGAATTTCCTGTCGATGTTCATCGTGCGTGACCTGGTGGGTCTTGGCGACGGCATCGGCTGGTCCGTCGGCCAGGCGACGATCAGCGAGGAAGCCGCGCCGCGGCGCCGCGGCGTGAACCAGGCGCTGTACAACGCGGGCTACAGCTTCTTTGGCGTCGGCCTCGGCGCGCTGATCGTCACCTCGCTGGCGACGCGGCTTGGCTGGCGCTGGGTGTTCCCGATCATCGGCATGATCACCGCCGTTATCTTCATCGCGTTGTTTGCAGTCATGCGCGAGCCTTCCTCCCACAGCGGACGCCGCGGTATTGAATGGCGCGCCACGCTGGAACTGTTGCGTGGGCGGTCCGTGCTGCTGATTACGCTGATGGGCTGTGCGACGCTCGCCTGGCTGCAGCTTTCGATCGGCTACAACGTGTTGTTCCTGACAAAGATTCGCGGGTTCAGTCTGGTTCAGGCGGGAACCGTGGTAGCGGCTTGGGGGTTGGCGGGAACAGCGGGGCAGGTGGTGCTGCCGCTGGCGTCGGATTTTCTTGGCCGGCGCCCGGTCGTCATCCTGAGCGCAATGCTGTGCGCGACGACGCTCGCGATTTATCTGACTGGCAACTTTGATATCAGTGACATGCGGTGGCTGGCCGGGGCGAGTGGGTTTTTCGGTTTCGGCCTCGGTCCTATTGTCATCGCCACCTGTGTCAGCGAGGCAGTGCCGGTCGAAATGCGTGGCGCGGCCTTGGGGATGACCAATTTCTTCGCAGTGGTGATGGGCACCGCGTTGATGCCAGTGGTCGGCGGTATCGTGGCCGACCGGTTCGGGCTTGCGGCTGCGCTGTGGCTGGCCGTCGGGGCGCAGATCCTGATGGCCGCTATGGTGATCGGTGTGACCGAAACGGCGCCGCACGTTGTCGGGCGGCGGGCGTTGGCGGCGGCTGACTAGCAGGCTGCCCTGAGCGTCCCGTGCCCGCCACGCCCGACGAACTGTTCGCCTTTCTCGACCGGCTGGGCATCGCCCACAGTACGGTCACCCATCCGCCGTTCTTTACCGTCGAGGAAGGCCGCCCCTGGCACGACCAGATCCCCGGCCTGCACTGCAAGAACCTGTTCATCAAAGACCGCAAGGGTGGCATCTGGCTCGTCGTCATGCCAGCTGACAAGCGCGCCGATCTGGGGTGGTTGGAAAAGACGCTGGGTGCGCCGCGATTTTCCTTCGCGAAGCCAGACGTGCTGCAGGCGGTGCTGCAACTGACGCCAGGCTCAGTGACGCCGTTTGGTCTGATCAATGACACAGAGCGCCGAGTCAACGTCATTCTTGACCAGGAGATGCTGGACAGCGAGTGGGTAAATTTCCACCCGTTGCACAATGCTGCGTCCACAACGCTGCGCTCGGCCGATCTGGTGCGTTTCGTGCGTGCACTGGGCTACGAGCCAGTCCTCGTCCGGCTGCTGGAACCGGGCGAGTAACGGGCGACTGCGGCGGTTGAGGTTGAGGGGCGGTCGCGGCGCGAGAGAGCACACTGTTGCACGGCGGCACTCAGGCCCTGAACCCGACGAACGGTTCTTTGCCAAGCTGAAGCCCTGGCCGGAAGGCGGCCAAGGGTTCTGTCGATGCCGTCTGCGCGGACACCGCAGAGGTCCTGGGGAGCGTCACCGTCTCACAGGGATCTTCTATCGAGACCGTAACGTATTGCTGGTATTCCCGTCGCAGGAGGAGCCCCAGCAGCATCATCGGCTGGGCAGCGCGACTGACGTGCGGGCATTCCTGCCGCGGCCAGGCCAGCGGCGTCCGGCCGTTATGCCGTTCGGTCCGCCTCCGAGCCCAGCGCCGCCTGCGCGGCCGCCAAGCGCGCCACCGGCACGCGGTACGGGCTGCAGGACACATAATCCAGACCCAGCTTCTCGCACAGCGCGATCGAGGCCGGGTCGCCGCCATGCTCCCCGCAGATGCCGAGCTTCAGATCGTTCTTCACCGATCGGCCTTTCTCTGCGCCGATGCGCATCATTTCGCCGACCCCTTCCGCGTCGATCGAGACGAACGGGTCTTTGGGCAGAATTCCAGCTTCCACATATTTCGGCAGAAACTTGCCGGCGTCGTCGCGCGACAGACCGAACACGGTCTGTGTCAAGTCATTGGTGCCGAAGCTGAAGAAGTCGGCGAGCTCGGCGATCTTGTCGGCGACCAGCGCTGCGCGTGGCAATTCGATCATCGTGCCGACGCTATAGTCGATCTTCCGCCCGTTCTCGGCGAACACTTCCGCCGCAACCTTGTCCACTTGGGCGCGGGTGATCTCTAGCTCACGGCGCGTGGCAACAAGCGGGATCATGATCTCCGGATGCGGCGGCTTGCCGGTTGCCGTCGCCACCGCCAGCGCGCCCTCGAAAATCGCCCGGGCCTGCATTTCGTAGATCTCTGGGAAGGAAATTCCGAGGCGGCAGCCGCGATGACCCAACATCGGGTTGGCCTCCGCCAACTCCGCGGCGCGGCGGCGGATTGTCGCCACATCGGTACCGAGTCCCTCCGCCACTTCCTCCATCTCCGCATCCGCATGCGGCAGGAATTCGTGCAACGGCGGATCCAGCAAGCGGATCGTCACCGGCAGGCCGGCCATGATGGTGAACAGTTCGTGGAAATCATCGCGCTGGAACGGCAGCAAGCGCGCGAGCGCCGCACGGCGGCCCGCCTCGTCGCTCGCCATGATCATCTGCCGCACCGCCCCGATGCGCTTGGGATCGAAGAACATATGCTCGGTGCGCGACAGCCCGATCCCCTCGGCGCCGAACTTGCGAGCGGTTTCCGCATCCAGCGGGGTTTCCGCATTGGCACGTACGCCGAGTCGGCGCGCCTTGTCGGCCCAGCCCATCAGCGTGGCGAAGTCCTTCGACATCGCCGGCTCGACCTTCGCCACGGTGCCAAGGAACACTTCCCCCGTGGCGCCATCCAACGTGATGGTGTCGCCGGCGCGCACGGTCCGGCCGGCGGCGGTCAGGGTCTGCGCGTTGTAATCGACGGTCACATCGCTGGCGCCCGCAACGCAGGGCCGGCCCATGCCGCGCGCCACGACGGCCGCGTGGCTGGTCATGCCACCGCGCGTGGTCAGGATGCCGCGCGCGGCGTGCATGCCGTGGATATCCTCGGGGCTGGTTTCGACGCGCACCAGGATAATCGCCTCGCCTCTCTGCGCACGGCTTTCCGCTTCGTCTGCGGAGAACACCACGGTGCCGGAGGCAGCTCCCGGGCTGGCGGGCAGGCCGCGGGCAAGCAAGGTGCGCGAAGCTTTCGGGTCCAGCGTCGGATGCAGCAACTGGTCGAGCGATGAGGCATTGACGCGGCATACCGCCTCGGCCTCGTCGATCAGGCCCTCGCGCGCCATGTCAACCGCCATCTTCAGGCTGGCGGCGGTGGTGCGCTTGCCATTTCTTGTCTGTAACATGTACAACTTGTTCTGCTGAACCGTGAATTCCAGGTCCTGCATGTCGCGATAGTGTTTTTCCAGTGTCTCACGCACGCGCAGCAGATCGCGATACGCCTCGGGCATCACCACTTCCATCGGTGTCTCGCCGGGTTTGGCGTTGGCCTTGGAGACAGGTTGCGGCGTGCGGATGCCGGCGACCACATCCTCGCCCTGGGCATTCACCAGGTATTCGCCGTAGAACGCGTTCTCACCGGTGGACGGATCGCGGGTGAAGCACACACCGGTGGCACAGTCATCGCCCATGTTGCCATAGACCATTGCCTGCACGTTTACTGCCGTGCCCCAGTCAGCAGGAATGTCGTGTAGCTTGCGGTAGGTGATGGCACGGTGGTTCATCCAGCTTCCGAACACGGCGCCTATGGCGCCCCACAATTGCTCACGCGGCTCCTGGGGGAATGGCTTTCCGGTGTCGCGCCGGACCAGGTCCTTGTAGGCGTCCACGACATGCTGCCAGTCCTGCGCCGTCAGGGCGGTATCCTCGGTCACGTCGGCGGCGAGCTTGGCATGGTCGATGATCTCTTCGAAATTGTGGTGATCGATGCCGAGCACGACCGAGCCATACATCTGTATGAAGCGGCGGTAGGAGTCCCAGGCAAAGCGCGGGTCATCGGCGGCCAGTGCCAGGCCGTCGACGGTCTGATCGTTCAAGCCAAGGTTCAATACCGTGTCCATCATTCCCGGCATCGATACGCGCGCGCCGGAGCGCACCGACACCAGCAGCGGGTTTTTCGCGTCGCCGAACTTGCGTCCCACGGCCTTTTCTACTTCAGAGAGCGCCTCGCGCACGTCGGCCTCGAGCCCACCTGGGTAGCGCCGATTTTTTTCGTAGAACGCGGTGCAGACCTCGGTGGTGATGGTAAAGCCGGGGGGCACAGGCAAGCCGATCGAGGCCATCTCGGCGAGATTGGCGCCCTTGCCGCCGAGCAGATTTTTCATGTCGGCGCGACCCTCGTTATGGCCGGCGCCGAAGCTGTACACCCACTTGGTCATGGCAACCCCACTAGCCTTCGATGCGTGAGAAATCCGCGAGGCGGTCCATACTGCCCCGGACGAGGTTAAGAAGACGCAAACGATTGAGGCGTAAATCGGCCTCGGGCGCGTTGACAGTGACGCGATCGAAGAACGCGTCGAGCGGCGCGCGCAACCGCGCGAGTTCCGTCATGGCAGCCGCGAACTCTTCCTGTTGGACGAGGTGGACTACGTGATCGACCGAGCGGAGCGACCGGTCCAGGTCAACCTCCGCGGGATCGAGCAGGCGTGATGGGTCGGGCGGGGCGTTGTGCGGCCCGTCCTTTTTCTCCTCGATTCTCAATATGTTGGCGGCGCGGCGGTAGGCTGTCAGCAGATCCGCACCTTCCGGTGAGCGCAGCAGCGCGGCGATCGCGTCGGCGCGGGCCAGCAATCGCACAATGTCGTCATCGGCGCCGGCCGCGAACACGGCGGCGAGAACGTCGTGACGAGCGCCCTCGGCGCGCAGCTGGACGCGCAGGCGATCGGCCAGGAAGTCGAGGATGTCCTGCGGCGGCGTCGGATGCACACCGACGTGGTGGTAGCCATGGCTGGCGGCGTCGATCAGCGGCAGCAGGTGAAGCCGCAAGGCGTTTTCGCGAATGATTCGAATGATACCGAGTGCGGCGCGGCGCAGGGCGTAGGAATCGCCCGCACCGGTCGGCTTCTCGCCGATGGCGAAGAACCCGACGAGCTGGTCCAGCTTGTCGGCCAGCGCGACCGCGATAGAGACCGGCGCAGTCGGCACGGCATCGTTGGGCCCCCGGGGGGCGTAATGGTCACGAATGGCGTCGGCGATCTCGGGCGGTTCACCGTCGTGCAGGGCGTAATAGCGGCCCATGACGCCTTGAAGTTCGGGGAATTCGCCGACCATGCCAGTGACAAGATCGGCCTTTGCCAGCTCCGCGGCATGTTCTGCCTCGTTGATCGGCGCGCGTACATGCGGGGCGATCAGCGCCGCGAGGCGCTTCAACCGCACGGCACGGTCGCCCTGGGTTCCGAGTTTGGCGTGAAACGTGACATGCTCTAGCCGCGGCACGCGCGCTTCCAGTCGGGCCTTGCGGTCGAGGTCCCAGAAATGCCTTGCGTCGGCGAAGCGGGCGCGCAGTACCCGCTCGTTGCCCGCGATGATCGCGGCGCCGCCGTCTTCTGCTTCCACGTTGGCGACGAAGGCGAAATAGGGAGCGGGTTTGCCGTCGGGTGTGCGCAGCGCGAAGTAGCGCTGGTTCACGCGCATGGAAACCTGCATGACCTCTGGCGGCAGGTCCATGTGCTCCGGCGCTATGCGACCAAGTAATGGAACCGGCCATTCTACGAGGCCGGCTACCTCGTCGAGCAGGCCGGGGTCGTCGATCACCTGAAGCTGATGGGCAGCGGCGAGGCAGGAAATGCCATCGGTGATGACCTGACGCCGTTCGGCCGCTTCCGCCAGCACGCGATGCTGGCGCAGCCGGGACTGCCAGTCGGCCTGGTTGCGGACCGGGAAAGCGCCGGGGGCGTGAAAGCGGTGGCCCTCGGTCAGGTTAGAGGCCGCGAGACCGTGTCCGTCATCGTTACCGTCGCGGAGGTCAAACGGCACGATACCGCCATCGAGCATGCAGATGATGCGACGAAGGGGGCGAACCCAAGTGAAGTCGCTACCGGAGCCCCAGCGCATGGATTTCGGCCACGGGAAACGGCGGAGCAGGGCAGGGAGGACGGAGGCGATCAGCTCCGTGGCAGGCCGCACGGCGGCAGATTTCTCCAGCACCCAGTATCCGGCGTCCTGGCGAAGTTGATCCTTCGTCGCGTTATGTTTGCGCAGGAAGCCGGTCAGCGCCTGCTCGGGGGCGCCGGTGCGCGGGCCACGTTCGGTCGTGCTGGCAGCGGCGACCTGGCAGGCGACCTCGGCGGCGAGAGCGATCCGGCGGGGGCCGTGGAACGTACGGACCGATGCGGGCGACAGCGCCACCAGTGCGTCCGCTGTCAGCCGTGCGAGATCGTCGGCCGCGCGGGCCTGCATGCGCGCCGGAATCTCCTCGCTGAAAAGTTCCAGAAAGAGTTCCGGCATGCGGCGTCCTTGCTGTGGTCCCTTACCCTGCCAATGCGCGTCCCGCGTACGCGGCGTGGTCGTTGGCCGGGCCGGCGGGCAGGCCGCGGGCGATCTCCCGCGTGATGTCCATGATGCGGTCCTGCCAGTCGCGGCGGGCGCGTTCGCGTTCAAACCGCTCGCGGAGGGCCGTGACGACCGCCCAGTGTAGGCTTTCTCCTGTCAGTTCAACCAGTTCCGCCGCCAAGCTGCAGGCATCCTCACCTTCGATCCGGAGTTCGGCTCGCATGGGCGTCTTCCTCGGGTTTTCTGCGTTGTGGGCGGCCTTCTAGGCCAGGATTTGCGCCCTGGGAAGCCTCGTAATCGGGTTGACGGCGATATGCCCGCGGATTTCGCGGCCCACGGAGAGGATGCACGCGACTTCCGCATCCGGGTTGCGCAGGCGCTCTTCGCGTCCGGCTTCCGTCGCCGGTGCATCGGTCACCGCGGCAGTCACGTTCCGCTCCGTCAGTTCAGCGAGGCGGGAGGCCAACTCACACAGATCCGCGCTTTCGATCTTGATTTC
>JASHVB010000801.1 GCA_030039695.1 Acetobacteraceae bacterium | reverse complement strand
CAGCCTGGATCGTCACCCGTTTACTCTCCTTGTCGTTGCGCGCCGCGTGCTCCACCGCCATCCCAGACGTCAAGCAGGCCCTGTACGCCTGCCGGCTGGAAGCGCCGCAAGGTGCGGTCTGGATTGATGCCGAGAATAATCACGCGTGGCTGACGCCGCGGATCGGACGCTCGGTCGCCGGCGCCGGATTCGAAATGGTTTGGGAAGCCGAGACGCCGGTGCGGCCCGATCCGTATCTCGCCAATCTCAGCACCGAGCGCTTGCGCAACAGCGTCGCGCGGCCGCAGCGTGCGCGACTACGCGTGGTGGGCTCATGAGCCCGCCGGTCACCAGTTTTCGTGGCCTCCGGGCGCTGCTGCTGCACCGGCAGGACCACAATCGCGACGCACTGGAAAGCCAGTTGCGTCGCATCGGCTTGCAAGTCACCTGCGTGGCGCCGCTCGGCAATGGTGCGCTGCCCGCCGCCGACGTGATCTTCTTCGATGCTGATCTCGGCTACCAAGGCCTGTTCCCGTGGGACCGCAACGAACCGCCCGTGCCGTTGGTTGCGGTGCTGGCCTCGGAGGCACCAGGTCGCCTGGAATGGGCGCTCGACCAGGGCGCGACCTCATATCTTCTGAAACCCATCGGCTCCATCGGGGCGTTCAACGCGCTGGTCGTCGCCTGGCGCCTATTCTCCGAACGCCGCGACGCACGTGCGGCGCTGTCCAACCTGACCGAACGCGTGCGCGCCCGGCCGATTGTCGTGCGCGCTGCGCTGGAAGTGATGAAGCGCCTCGGCGTCACAGAGGATCGCGCCCTGAAGTTGCTACGTCAGGGCGCGATGCGCGAGCGGATTACCGTCGAAGCGTTCTGTGCGCGGATCGCGGCGGGCGGGCCGCTCGCGAACCTGACCGAACAAGCCGCCGCGCCGCCCGCACCTCTTCGTTCCATGCAACGCCGTCCCCTGCAACGCCGACAGCCATGAAAGAGCTTCGATGACAGACGCACCGACGCCCGCCGCCGCCGACCCCGCCACTCCATCGCATGACGGTCCCTCCAGGCGGTCACTGATTCAGGGCGCAGCCGGCATAGCAGCCGCCAGCGCCGTTCTTGGCCGCGTCAACATCGTTCGCGCCGCCACGGACAATCCCGTCAAGATCGGTTTCATCGAGGACCAATCAGGCAACCTGTCGATCTATGGCATCCAGAAGCTGCATGCGGCGCGGCTCGCGGTGCAGGAGATCAACGATGGCTTCACCCTGGCGGGAGGCCCGGTCGGACCGGGCGGCCTGGGAACTATGGGGCTGTACTCGCCCACCCCGCCGACGCTCGCCAGTGCTGCCGGCGGCAAGCTTGATGTCGTCAACGATGGCGGCCAACCCGGCCAGCATGCGATCGTTTCCGTAGACCAGGACACCATCCTGATCCCGTCCGGTGAAAAAGGCCTGCTGGGGCGACCGGTGAACCTGCTGTCCTCCGACGGCCAGTCCAACAACACGCTGTGGCAGCAGCTCGCGCGGCGCATGATCCAGCAGGACAAGGTCGATGTGCTGGTCGCCGGTTTTGCCAGTGCCGAGCGCGAGGCCATTCGTCCCATCGTGGACCAGCGCAAGCAGCTCTATTTCTACACCAACCAGTATGAAGGCGGCGTCGCCGACGGATACACCTTCTGCACCGGCGCGGTCTGCGAGCAGCAGGTGATTCCGGTGATGCAGTATATGGTGGAGAAGTTTGGGCCAAAGATCTTCACGATCGCTGCCAACTATAATTTCGGCCAGTTGACCGCGTCCTGGGTGCGCTCCTTTGCGCCCGTGCTGAAAGCGAAGGTGATCGGCGAGGAATTCCCGCCGCTGGAGGTGTCGGAATTCAGCTCGGTGATCGCCAAGGTGCAGGCAGCGAAGCCGGATTGGGTGATGACGCTGCTGGTCGGCCAGAACCAGTCCAACTACTACCCGCAGGCCGCCGCAGCCGGGCTGCATCTGCCGATGGCCTCTACCATCAACATGGCGCAAGGCTATGAGCACCGCCGGTTCACGCCGCCCTCGCTCGCCAACATGCACAACGCCGTCAACTACATGCAGGAGATTCCCACCAAGCGCAACCAGGATTTCGTGGCGCGCTTCTACAAGATGTTCCCGAACGACCCGTATCTGGGCCAGATGGCGCAGAACACCTATTTCAGCATCCACCTCTATGCCAAGGCGGCGCGCCTGGCCGGCACCGCCGACCAGGAGAAAGTGCGCAAGACGCTGGAAGCCGGCTGGACCATCGAGGCGCCCGAAGGCTCGGTGTTCCTCGAACCCGCCACGCATCACGCATCTCATTTCATCCGCCTCGCGGTCGCCGACGAAAAGCACAACATCAGTTTCGTGCGGGAATGGCCGATGATCGAGGCTTGGTGGCTCCAACGTCTGGGTGTGAACCTGGTGCGCCATCCGGAGCATAAGCAGTACACCCCTACCGAGGACCCGTTCTTCAAGATGTTCAGCTGATCGGCCACGTTGAAAGGGGAGCCCCGCCGTGCTCGCCGATGCCGTAAGCATTCTGTATCAGTTCGGCACCAACGCAGCCTTCCTGCTGCTGAGCGCGCTCGGGCTGATCGTGATCCTGGGCATGATGAACCTCATCAATCTCGCGCATGGGGAATTCATGATGCTGGGCGCCTATGTGGCAACCGCGGTCGTTCATCGCGGGGTTCCCTTCCCGATCGCCGTCATCGTCGCCTTCTTCGCGACCGGAGTGTTCGGCCTCATCCTCGAACGGCTGGTGATCCGCCGCTTCTACGGGCGTGAATTAGGAGCGCTGGTCACCACCTGGGGCATAAGCCTGGTCCTCGCACAGGGCGCGTTGATCCTGTTCGGCCCCTACATGCCGCCGATTCCGATTCCGCGCGGCGCGGTCGCGCTGGGAGCCTACTCCTTTTCTGTCTATTGGCTGTTCCTGATCGCCATCAGCCTGCTGCTGGTTGCAGCTCTGGCCTTCATCTACCGCGCGACGTCGTACGGCTTGCAGGCGCGGGCGGCGATGCAGAATGCCGCGATGGCGCGCAGCCTGGGCATACGTGTGGATCTCATCTACATGCTGACATTTGGGCTGGGTGCCGGACTGGCCGGGCTGAGCGGCGCGTTGCTCGCGCCAACGACATCGATCGCACCCTACATGGGGCAGCAATTCGTTGCCCCGGCTTTCATAACGGTCGTGGTCGGTGGTGGCGCGAATGTCATCGCCGGCGCGCTTGGCAGCAGCACATTCCTCTCGCTGGTGGAAACGCCGGTCTCAGTGGCGTTGGGCACATTCTACGGCACCATGGCCCTGCTGGTGATGGCGTTGCTGATCATCCGCGTGCTGCCGGCGGGGATCTCCTCCATCGGCGCGCGATTGCGTCCGTCGGTGGCGCGATGAGGCGCGCCTTGCACCTGCTGAACGGGCCGCACGATATCGGACGCGGCCCGTTCTTCTGGATCGGCATGGCGCTGCTGGCGGCCGCCTTCCTGGCTTATCCCACGGTCGCATCGGCATTCGCTGCCACCAACACCGCGTACTACTTGCTCAACATTCCCATGGCGTTGGGCCTCAGCCTGTTGTGGGGATATGGCGGCGTCCTGAGCTTCGGCCAGGTCGCGTTCTTCGGTATCGCCGGGTACACGTACGGCATCGTTGCGGGTAATCTGCAGGATGTCACCGCGGGCACGCCACTCGCGGCACTCGCCGCGTTGCTCGCCGCCGGCGTATCAGCTGCGGCATTCGGCTATTTTGTCTTCTACGGCCGCGTCGCCGAATGGATCGTGCCGATCCTCACGCTGGTGCTGGCGCTGCTGCTCTCAACATTCCTGGGCCTGACCGCGGGATACGAGTGGCGCGTCGGTGACGTGCAACTCGGCGGCTATAACGGGATGACCGCAATCCCGGCCCTTCAGATCGGCAATCTCACATTCCAGGACTACGCGTTTTTCTACCTCGTCTGTGGCGTGGTACTTGTCTGCTACATCGGCGTGCGCATCTGGGTAAACGCGCATCGTGGCCAGGTGCTGATGGCGATCCGCGAGGACGCGCTGCGCACCGAACTGCTCGGCTATGACGTGCGCCTGGAGCAATTGCGCGCCTTCGTTCTGGCCGCCGTGCTCGCAGGAGTGAGCGGCCTGCTGTACGTGCAATGGGGCAACTACATCACGCCCTCCTCGATCGGTTTGCAGCAGGCGGCGTTGCCTGTGATCTGGGTCGCTGTCGGCGGCCGCACCAGCTTGCTCGCCGGCGCGATCGGTACCTTCTTGCTCAATCAGCTCACCTTCGTGCTTTCGTCCGGCGGCAGCCAGTACGCGCTCGTCATCGTCGGTGGATTGCTGGTCGCGGTCATGATGTTCGCCCCCGACGGCATCGTGGTCGGATTGGCGCGCGGACCGTGGTGGACCCGGCGAGGCCGCAGTCGCGGCGCCGCGGCGGTGGTGCGTCATGGCGAGTGACCCGGCACCGATCGTCCTGAGTACCGAGCAACTCAGCAAACGCTTCGGCGGCGTGATCGCGGCCGAGCGTATCGATTTCCGATTGCAGCGTGGCGAGATGCGTTGCGTCATCGGACCGAACGGTGCCGGCAAGTCCACATTCTTTGCCTTGCTGTGCGGCATTCTGCGCCCCGATTCCGGACAGGTCTTCCTTCATGGCCGCAACGTCACCCATCTGCCGGCGTTTCGCCGCGTGCGTCTGGGGCTTGGCCTGACGTTCCAGACCAATCGCGCGTTCCACGCGCTGACGGTAGCCGAGAATCTGGAGACCGCACGGCGTGGCGCGGCCGGCGGTGCGGGTGACGACGCGCATTTCCAGACCGCCTACGCCGCTTTTGGCCTGGCGGCGCAGCCCGACCTTCCAGCGCGTGAGTTGCCGCATCATCAGCTGCAATGGCTGGAGATCTGCATGGCGCTGCGTCCCGGGCCGCAGATCCTGCTGCTGGATGAACCAACCGCCGGCATGTCCCCGGGCGAGACCATGCACACCGCGGAGGTGCTGCGCTCGTTGACGCGCGACGGACTCGCGGTCGTGGTCGTGGAACATGACGTGGCGTTCGTTCGCAAAGTTGCCCAAAGCGTGACGGTGCTGCACCAGGGCGCGGTCTTTGCTGAAGGCTCCGTCGAGGCCGTGACCACGCGCGACGACGTGCGCCGCATCTATCTCGGGCATATGCGGGAGGCTGCAGCATGATGCTCGACATCGCGGACCTTCGCAGCGGCTACGCGACGGGTGACGTTCTGCAGGGCATCAGCCTGGGACTGGATGCGGGCGAGATCGTGGGCGTGATCGGCCGCAATGGTGTTGGCAAGACGACGCTGATGCGCACGCTGATCGGCCTGTTGCGCGTGCGCGGCGGCAGCATCCGCCTGCGCGGCGAGGACGTATCGCCGCTGCGCGCCGAGGATCGAGCGCGGCTGGGTATCGGCTATGTGCCGCAAGGCCGCGGCATGTTCGGCGCCATGTCGGTGCTCGATAACCTGCGCACCGGTTGCTTCGTCAACGCCGGGCGCAACCAGCCGCAATTCGATCTGGTGTACCGGTATTTCCCCTTCCTGCGCGAACGCGGCCGGCAACTGGCCGGCACGCTGAGCGGCGGCCAGCAGGAGATGCTGGCGATCGCCCGCGCGTTGATCGGCGGTCCGGATGTGCTGCTGCTGGATGAACCCAGCGACGGCGTGCAGCCCAGTATCATCGATGAGATCGGCGATTTCCTGATCGACCTCAATCGCACACGCGGCATGACAATCCTGATCGTCGAGCAGAATGTTGATCTGATGCGGCGCGTCGCGCATCGCGCGCATGTGCTGGAGAAGGGACGGATCGTGGCGACGCTGGCCGGTGCGGAAGT
>JASHVB010000800.1 GCA_030039695.1 Acetobacteraceae bacterium | reverse complement strand
AATATCGCCCACGTGCTTCGCCGATGTTGGCGAGGATGTTCGCGGCTGATGCCAACCCAGGTCCAGGAGTTGACAGGCCACGGCGCGGATCGCTCTTGTGGGGGCATGCGCGCACGACACCTGATCTTCGCCGTGTTGCTGATGGTGTTGGCGTGCAACGGCCAGGCGGCCGCGCAAGCCCCCGCGCAAGTGCAAAGCCAGTTCTTCACCAGCAGCGACGGTGTGCGCCTGCATTTCCTGGCGGCCGGCCCGCCCGGCGCGCACATCCTGCTGTTCGTGCCGGGCTGGACCATGCCCGCCTGGATCTGGACGCCACAGATCGCCGCGTTCTCGCAGCGCTATCACGTCATCGCCTTCGATCCGCGCGGCCAGGGCGAATCGGAAGCGCCCCCCTGGGGCTACGACCAGGACCGCCGTGCGCGCGACATCGCCGATCTGCTGATGCAGCTGGAACCGATGCCGGTGGTGATCGTTGGCTGGTCGCTCGGCGTGCTAGACACGCTGGCTTACGTGCGCACGGAAGGCGACTCGCAGTTCGCCGGCCTCGTCCTCGTGGACAATTCGGTCGGCGAGGAACCGCCTCCCGTTCGCGTGCCGGTGCGTCCGCATCGCGGTCCGGCGCTGCCGCGCCCGGTGGTGATGCACCGCTTCGTTGCCGGCATGTTTCGCGGCCGGCAGCCGGCCGCCTACATCGACCGCCTGACCGCGGCGGCGCTGCACACGCCCGAAGCGGCCGCGCGCGCGCTGTTGTCCTACCCAGTGCCGCGCACCTATTGGCGCGAGGCGATCTATTCCACCAGAAAGCCGGTTCTCTATATCGTGCGTCCCGGTCTCGCGGCACAGGCCGAGAACCTGAAGCTGCACCGGCCAAATACGGACACCGCCGTGTTCACCGATGCCGGTCACGCGCTTTTCATCGACGACGCTGCGCGCTTCAACGCACTGGTTGGCAACTTCCTCCGCAGCCAGGTCTGGCCGTGAGTCTTTGGCCGCTGTTCTTCGTCTCGCTTGCCTCGGTCGGCTACGAGACCGCGTTGATCCGCTATTTCGCTGTCGCGACCTGGTCGGAATACGGCTACTGGGTGATATCCATCGTCATGGCTGGCTTCGCGCTCAGCGGAGTGGTGCTGGCGCTCTGGCGCGATGTGTTCGCCCGCAATGGCGTCCGCCTGCTTGCAGTACTCCCGCCGATCCTTGTGGCCACAGCAGCGCTGGGATTCCACTTCGTTACTGTCAATCCGTTCAACCCGCTGCAACTGCAGAACGCGACGACCTGGACAGGCCAGATCTGGAACATTGCCGGCTACTATACCGCACTGCTGCCGTTCTTCTTCCTGGCAGGATTGTTCGTCAGCCTCAGCTTTGTGCTGAACGCACGACGTGTGGGCCGGGTGTACGCATTCGACCTGACCGGCGCCGCGGCCGGTGCAGCGTGCATATTGCTTGCCATGTTCCTTGTGCATGCATTCTTTCTCGTCCCGCTCCTGTTGCTGCCGCTCGCAGCCGCAGCTTCGTGCGGCCCGCGCCGCTGGCGCATGCGCAGCACCAATCTCGCCATCCTCGCCCTGCTCGCGGGTGCGGCTCTGCTGGTGTTCGACAATCAGGCGCGCATCAACGAGTTCAAGCCAGTCTACGCGCCGCTGCACACCCCGAATGCGCGCGTCGTCGCGACGCTACTGTCGCCACGCGGCGACTACACGCTGCTGGACGATTTCACCGAGCGCGTCGACACCGACATCTCCAACAACGCCGGTCTGCTGCACGTGCCGGGTCCGCCGCGCAGCTTCGGTCTGTACCGGGACGGCAGCCGTATTGCTGCGCTGCCATTCCCGCCAGGTCCATCGGCGGCATACGCGCGATCCGCACTGGATGCGCTGCCTTACCGGCTGGTGGCACATCCGACCGCACTGCTGATCGGCGCATCCGGCGGCTTCCGCATTGCCGAAGTCCTGGCGCTGGGGGCCGCGCATATCCGCGTGCTGGAACCGGAACCGACGCTGCTGCGTGCGTTGCACGATGGGATGGGGCCGTCGCCACCGTGGCACCCCGATCCGCGTGCAGTGCTATCAGGCGCCAGCCCGCTGGCAGCGGTTCGGTCCACGCAACGCTATGATGTGATCGACATTTCCGCCGACTTTCTCGACGCAGCGGAGGCCAATGCCACCGCGTTCAGTGTCCAGGCGATCGCTGATGACCTGAAGGCTTTGACTCCCGACGGGATTGTGTCCGTCCCAGTGTCAATCCGCGATTTCCCGGTCTATGCACTGCGCGTGTTGGCGACGGCGCGCGCCGCATTGTTGCGCGACGGCGTGTCGGATCCTGCGGCGCATGTCGTGGTGTACCGCTCGGCGTGGAGTGCGCGTGTGCTGTTGTCGCGCGAGCGATGGTCGGCTGCGCGCATCGCCGTGGTGCGCAAGTTCTGTGATGATCGTTCGTTCGACGTATCTTGGTACCCGGGCATCGACGTGCGCACGGCGCGCCCCGGCATCTACAACGACCTGCCGGCGGTGTCGTTCGCGACCGGAGAGATGGCTGCGGCGAGTCCCGACGATTCGATTGCCGACGAGGCGGGCGCGGTGCTGGCAGGCAGGCCCAGTGCGTCGCGCGCGTCGTTCAGCCTGGCGCCAGTGACGTTGGATCGGCCGTATTTCTACGCGGTGCTGCGTCTGGGCCAGATCAGCACGTTGCTAAGCCGACTAGAAGTTCTGCCACAGGCCGAGATCGGCGCGATGGTCAATCTGGCCGTGTTAGCGCAAGCGGCGGTCATCGCACTCGTGGTGTTGGCCGCAGGCTTCAGTTCGACGACGAAACAGGAAAGCTCGGTTAGGTCGCGGTACGAATTAACCCGCAGCACCGAGCGTGAGGGACCAACAGCCAGGGAATCTTCTGGTTGCACCATCTCCCTGCCCGCTCCCGTTTCGCGCACGAGGGTTGCGCTTTATTTTTCTGCGCTCGGCCTCGGCTTTCTGTTCATCGAGATCGCGCTGATCGAACATGCCAGCCTGTGGCTCAACAGCCGTACCAGCGGCTTCGCGCTAGTGCTAACCGGGATGCTGTTCTTTTCCGGCCTGGGCAGCCTAGCCACCGACCGCCTGACCATGCTCAACCGTCGCTGGCTGACGCTCGCCTGCCTCGCCGTGCTGGTTTGGTGCGCTGCGGAGATTGTTGGCGTGCAACCCGCGATGCTCGCCACGCTCGACTGGCCCTGGCCGCTGCGCTGGGCGCTGGTCTTGGCCGTCCTCGCGCCGGTATCGCTCGCGCTCGGCCTGCCATTCCCGCTTGGTCTGGCATGTCTGGGCCAAAACAGCAGCACGCTGCCCTGGGCTTGGGGGCTCAACGGGGCGTTCTCGGTCGTAGCGTCGCCCATGGCGAATCTCATCGCGCGCGAGTGGGGCCTCAACCGGTTGCTACTGTGCGCGGCGGCCATGTACGCGGTCGTGCTGGCGTCCTACCCACGAAACAGCGCGGTGTCCGCCGGTGACGTAGAGACCCGCGACCTTACCAAAAAGCGACGCCTGCCGTCCCAGCGCATCAACCAATGCCGCCGAGAAGAGGCTGCAGAGCCGTGACTTCGGGTTGGGGGGGCTCGCAACCCAAGTGAAGATGGCCGTGCCTGTGCGCCGTAGTTTGCGTGGCTCGCATCAAATCTGGCCGCGCCATTCGGAGCACCTCAAATCAGGGGCCGAGACACGGCCAACTTGACCCGCTCCAGTCGATCGCTGTGACATGGCGGCAATTACACGGCACCGGAGGAAATGACCATGCAGACGCATGTCTATGTCGGCGCGTCCGCCCGGACTGGCGGCGCCATCAGCGGCGTATTCCGTCGCCCGGCGAATGATGGCGATTGGCAACATCTCACATCAGGCTTCGTGGGCGACACACATGTGCACGCATTGGCAGTGCATCCTGACGATCCGGCCGTGGTGTTCGCCGCGACCAGTACGGGCCTTTACCGTAGCCGCAACCGCGGCGGTCAATGGCAGCGCCTGGTTGCGCCGGCCGATGATGAGCAAATGTGGTCGGTGCTGGTGCATCCCTCGGACCACCGCACGATTGTGACCGGCACGGCGCCGCTCGGCCTATATCGCAGCGACGATGGCGGCGAGACCTGGCGCCGCATGCCGCGCCCGG